>NZ_DATBNB010000373.1 GCF_036554565.1 Longimicrobium sp.
GGCTGGACTGCCGCAGTCTTTGCGGGACGCCGCTGCCGCCGCTGCCGCCTCGAAGAAGCAGCCGGTGGGCAGTTACGTCATCCTCAACACGCGCTCGTCGGTCGACCCGTTCCTGACTTACTCGGACCGCCGCGACCTGCGCGAGAAGGTCTGGCGCATGTTCGTCAACCGCGGCGACAACGGCGACAAGAACGACAACAACTCGATCATCACCGAGATCCTCCAACTGCGCGCCGAGCGCGCCAAGCTCCTCGGCTACCCGACGCACGCCCACTGGCGCCTGGAGAACGCGATGGCGAAGACGCCGGAGCGCGCCCTGGAGTTGATGGAGGCGGTCTGGAAGCCGGCGGTCGCGCGCGTCCGGCAGGAGGTCGCCGACATGCAGGCGCTCGCCGACAAGGAGGGCGCGCGGATCAAGATCGAGCCGTGGGATTATCGCTACTACGCCGAGAAGGTGCGCCAGGCCCGCTACGACCTCGACCAGAACGAACTCAAGCAGTACCTCCAGCTCGACAAGCTGCGCGAGGGGATGTTCTGGGTGGCGGGCGAGCTCTTCGGGTTCGCCTTCCGGCCGGTGGCGAACGTGCCGGTGTACCATCCGGACGTGACCGTCTACGAGGTGACGGACCGCGCCTCCGGCCGCCACATCGGCCTCTGGTACTTCGATCCGTACGCCCGCGCCGGCAAGCGCTCGGGCGCGTGGATGAACGCGTACCGCAACCAGGAGCGCTACGCCGGCGAGATCACCACCATCGTCTCCAACAACTCCAACTTCGTGAAGGGGCAGCCCGGCGAGCCCGTCCTGATCTCCTGGGACGACGCCACCACGCTCTTCCACGAGTTCGGGCACGCGCTGCACGGGCTGTCGTCCAACGTGAACTACCCGTCGCTTTCGGGCACGTCGGTGGCGCGCGACTACGTGGAGTTCCCCTCGCAGCTGCTGGAGCACTGGCTGACCACGCCGCAGGTGCTTCAGCGCTTCGCGGTGCACTACCAGACGGGCGAGCCCATTCCGCAGCAGCTGGTACACCGCATCAAGCGCGCGGCCACCTTCAACCAGGGCTTCGCCACGGTGGAGTACCTGGCCAGCGCGCTGATCGACATGAAGCTTCACCTGGCCGGCACCGCCGACATCGACCCCCGCGCCTTCGAGCGCGAAACGCTGGCGCAGATGGGAATGCCGCGCGAGATCGTGATGCGGCACCGGACGCCGCAGTTCGGGCACGTGTTCGCGGGCGACGGCTACTCGGCGGGCTACTACAGCTACCTGTGGTCCGACGTGATCACCGCCGACGCGGCCGAGGCGTTCCTGGAAGCGCCGGGCGGCCTGTACGATCCGGGGGTGGCGCGCCGCCTTCGCGAGAACATCTTCTCCATCGGCAACACCATCGACCCGGCGGAGGGCTATCGCCGGTTCCGCGGGCGCGACCCGGCCGTGGAGGCGCTGATGCGCAAGCGAGGCTTCGCGCCGCCCGCCGGCAGCCACTGACGCCGGCTGACGGGAGATGAGAATGGCCGGCCATCGCGACATGGCCGGCCTTTCTTGTTTCACGCAGAGGCGCAGAGAAAAGGGAGAGGACGCAGAGAGAACCGTCAGCTCCTCTGCGTCCTCTCTGTCATCTCTGCGTCCTCTGCGTGAAACTGTTGTTCAAAGGCGGCGAGGCGCGAAGATTTCCTTGCGCATCACCAGCTTGCGGCGGCATCGTGGACGGATGCTGCCGTCACTACCCTCCCTAAAATCATCTCCCATGCGCGCACTCGTCCTGCTGCTCGTTCTGCTCGGCACCTCCGCATGCGCCAGCCTGCAGGCAGGCTCCGGCCGGCCGGAGGGCACGTACAAGTTCGTGGACCTGGACGGCACGCCGCCACCCGTGGAATCCGAGCCCGGCGTGTTCCTGCACGCCTCGACCATCACCCTGGACGAAACGGGGGAGTTCACCCTCACGCTGGCCACGTCCACCGGCGCCCCCGACGCACCCTGGGCCGCGCACGCGATCACCGGGCGCTACACGGTGGACGGGGAAACGCTCCGCCTGATCGTGAGCGGGGACGAGGAGGGAGTGTCGATCCTGTCGGGCACCTTCGCGCGCGGCGAGCTGCGGCTGCGGAACCCGGACGACGATCCACGGGTCGCCCGCTTCGTCCGGCGGTGAACGACGTCCAAGCCTGTAGTCTCAGCGAGGAAAGGCCGCTTCCGCTCGACAGGGTGTAAGCTCCTGTCCACCAAGGCTTTGCCCCCTTTGGGCCTGCTTCTTGCGCCCGTGCGGCCCGACCAAGGATCGTCCGCAGCAAGCGCAGGGAGAACGGCCGTGTCGGTGACCGATCAGAACGAAACCATCCTGGTGGTGGACGACAACCGCGACAACGTCGAGATCCTGCGCGCCTTCCTGGAGTCGCGCGGGTTCACGGTCGCGGAGGCGCGGGACGGCCGCTCGGCGCTGGCCTGCCTCGACGAGGTGAGGCCCGCGCTGGTGCTGCTGGACGTGATGATGCCGGGAATGGATGGCTGGGAAGTGTGCCGCGTCATCAAGGCGCACCCCACCCACGGAAGCATGAAAGTAATCATGGTGACCGCCAAGGGCGCGTTCGAAGACAAGTTCGAGGGGCTGCGCTCCGGCGCCGACGACTACGTGGTGAAGCCGGTGGACTTCAAGGACCTGCTGGAGAGGGTGAACCGCAACCTTGCGGCCAGGGGCGGCAAGGCGTGAGGCTCCTGGGATTTGCGGATGACGAGACGCTCCGCGCCGCGGTAGAAGGCGCCGCGCGGGCGCTGGAAGCCGAGCTCACCCTGCTGTCGCCCGCCGAGGGCGGTTCGTCCGTGCGCGACGACCGCTTCTACGACGCCCTGCGCACCCATCCCGACGCCGCCGTCGTGCAGTTCCGGCGGGCGCTGCTGGACCGCGCACGCGAGGAGTCGCAGACGCGGGGCATCGCGCTGGTGGCCGCCTGCCGCAACGACGCCGAGGCCCGGCTGGCGGTGCGCGCGGGGGTGGAGGAGTGGCTGATCCTTCCGGCCACGGCCGAAGAAGTCGCCGCGCGCGTGTCGAGCGCGCTGGAGCGCCTGCGCACGCGCGCAGCCCCCGGCGCCACCCACGAGCGCGCCGAGCACCTGCGCTACGAAGAACTCCTGTACGACCGCTTCACCGGCTTTCCCACCCTGCCGGTGATGATCGAGCGCGGCCGCGAGATGCTGGAGCGCTGCGGCCGGCTGACCATTCTGTACATCGAGTTCGTCCGCTACTCCAAGCTCGAGGAAATCTACGGCTGGGAAAAGCTGGACGAGGTGCTGCAGAGCACCGCCTCGGCCGTGCGCGACTTCTACGAGCAATACGACGCGGTCGACGGCGTGGTGATGGTGTCGCACGCGGCGGACGACGACTTCATCTTCTTTTCCGAGCTTCCCGGTGCGCTGGACGACGCCGAGCGGCGCATCAACGAGATGGCGCACGCGCTCGAGGAGCACGTGCGCACGCGGCTGGACACGGAGCAGGGCGAGGACGTGGCGGGGCTGTTCGAGATCTACGTCGGCTCCACGACCATCTTCCGCAACCCGAAGCTGCGCACCGAGCGCATCATCTACCGCGGCATCCGCGAGGCGGCGCAAGCAGCCCGCAGCGTCGAAAGCCGCGAGCGCGCGCGCAAGGTGACGGACCTGAAGACCACGCTCCGCGAGGGCGCGGTCTACATCGTCTACCATCCCATCGTCGTCACCGAAACGCGCGAGGTGTACGGCTTCGAGGCCCTGGCCCGCGGCACGCACCGCGCGCTGCGCTCGCCCGAGGTGATGTTCGGGGTGGCCGAGGAAGCCAACCTCATCTGGGAGCTTTCGCGCCTGTGCCGCCGGCGCGCCATCGAGGGGATGGACGCGCACCTGAACGAGAACCAGCTCCTGTTCCTGAACATCGATCCGCACGATTTCCGCGACCCCACCTTCCGCTACCTGGACCTGGACGAGCTGGGCGTGGAGCACCCCGAGCGCATCGTGCTGGAGATCACGGAGCGCACGGCGATCACCGACTATCCCACCTTCCAGGGATACCTGAAGGAGTTCCGTGACCGGGGCTTCCGCTTCGCCGTGGACGACGCGGGGAGCGGCTACGCGGGGCTGGGGAGCATCGCCAACCTCGAGCCAGACTTCATCAAGCTCGACATCTCGCTGATCAGCGGCATCGATGCCAACTTCATGAAGCAGAACCTCGTGGAGACCATGGTGTCGTTCGCCAACGACCACGGCATCAAGGTGATCGCCGAGGGGGTGGAGCGCGAGGAGGAGTACGAGACGGTGAAGCGCCTGGGCGTGCACTTTACGCAGGGCTTCCTGTTCCACACGGCCGGCCACGGTGGCGTTCCGCTGATGACGACCACCTGAGGCGCTCGGGGCCAGAAAAGGCAGGGTATCACGCGGAGGCGCGGAGGACGCGGAGAACAGCGGAGGCTACCCGCTTTTCCTCCGCGTTCTCCGCGCCTCCGCGTGAGCCAAAGTTCGTCAGGGTGAGACGATTTCGGCTTCCGTGACGATGGCCTGCATCCGCGCGTCCCACGGATCGTGCGGGACCGCGGGGAACTCCTGGATGGAGAAGAACAGGCCGCAGCGAAAGCCCCGCCACTCCGGATCGGCCAGCAGGCGGTCGTAGTAGCCGGCGCCGCGGCCCAGCCGATTGCCGGCGCGGTCCCATGCGAGGCCTGGGATCAGCGCCGCATCCACGGCCGCCACCTCGTGCGCCGGGCACGTATCCGCGTTGGGCTCACGGATGCCGTAGCGTCCGGGGCGCAGGCGGTCCAGCGCGTCGACGACGTGCAGCGAGAGCCGCCGGTCCTCCAGGCAGCGGGGATAGACGAGCGTGATCCCGCGCCGTGCCGCTTCCCGCGCAATCGCATCCGTCCCCACCTCACCCGGCATGGACGCATAGAGCATCAGCACGCGCGCCCCGGCCACCTGCGGCACCTCCCACACGCGCCGAGCGATCTCCGCCTCCGCTGCCGCGCGCTCGTCCACGGAGAGCGCCCGCAAGCGCCCGCGCACCTCCCGCCGAACGTCGTCCTTGGTCACCGCGCCCCCTCCGCCAGCGCGACGGCCACCGAAGCCGCCACGGCCGCGTTGTTCAGTAGCAGCCCGACGTTCGCCTCCAGCGAGCGCCCGCCCGTCGCCTCGGCTACCGCGCGGAGCAGGAACGGCGTAACCTCCTTGCCTCGGATCCCCGCCGCGCGCGCGCCCTCCAGCGCCTGGGCGATGGCACCATCCACCTCGTCGGCCGCCAGCGCATGCGCTTCCGGCGGAGGGACGCAGAGCAACATGGCGCCGGGGAGCCCCAGGTCGCGGTGCGCGCGCCAGAGGGCGGCCGCCTGCGCCGCGTCGTCCACGCGCACATCGACGGGAATGCCGCTGCGGGGCGAGTAGAACGCGGGCAGCTCGTTCGTCCCGTATCCCACGAGCAGCACGCCAGCCGTTTCCAGCGCCTCACGGGTGGCGGGCAGGTCGAGCACCGACTTGGCCCCCGCGCACACCACCAGCATGGGCGTGCGGCCCAACTCGGTGATGTCGGCGGAAACGTCGCGGTCCTCGCCCCGGTGCACTCCGCCGATGCCGCCGGTGGCGAACACCTGCACCCCCGCCCGGTGCGCCAGCCACATCGTAGCCGCCACCGTCGTCGCGCCATCGCTCCCCCGTGCGACGGGCACCGGCAGGTCGCGCGTAGATAGCTTCAGCACGCCGTCCGCCATCGCCATCCGCTCCACCTCGTCGCGCGACAGGCCCACGCGCGGCACGCCCCCCAGCACGCCGACCGTGGCGGGAACCGCGCCCGCATCGCGGACGCGCTGCTCCATCCCCAGCCCCACCTGCAGGTTCCGGGGCCTGGGCAGCCCGTGGGCGAGCACGGTGCTCTCCAGCGCCACCACGGCCCTCCCGGCGCCAAGCGCCTCTGCCACCTCGTCGGACGTGCGGATCATCGCGTGCTCGTGCTGGGGATGCGGGATCACGCAAGCAAACTAGCGATCTAGCCGTCCCGCGGCACGACCCCCGAACCAGCACGCAACCCTGTCATCCTGAGGCCAAGCCACGCCGCACCCGCACGCACACGCCGCCACGCGGGCCAAAGGATCTAGCCGGAGGCACGAACAAGCCAGGGCGCGGCAGCGGTCACGGCAGACGAAGCCTCGCCCGCCATGGGGCCCTCACCCAGCCGCGCTGGGGCGACTGAAGTCGCGGCAACAACGGCCCAAAGTCCGCCTTCGCGGACTGCACGCGCAGCCGAGTGCGCGACGCCAGTCGAAGCGCGGTTCAGGTCTCCCCCTCCCCTGCGCAGCGGGGGACGGGGGCCGGGGGGAGGGGGCTCCATCAGCATGCGACGGACCCTGTCGAAGCGCGTTCGAAGTTCTCCTCTCTCCCGCGCTGTTTGCGGGGGAGAGGCCAGGAGAGGGGGCTGCCGCGGCACGAACCGAGACGCAGCCCCATCCGGCGCGAAGTTCCCCCCTCTCCCGGCGCAGTTTGCCGGGGGACGGGGCCGGGGGAGGGGCCAGCCGCGGCATGCGCCATCACCAAACGACCCACAAACAAACCCACCCACGCCTGATGTCTACAAGCCTCGCACAAGGTCCACGTCTTGCACCGGTACGCCGCTCCAACTGGCCAATGAACCGAGGAGATAGCCAATGAATCACGTAGATCTGACCGGCCTGCGGGTGGCGGTGCTCGCCGCCGACGGCTTTGAGCAGGTAGAGCTCACCAGCCCGGTCGAGGCCCTTGAGGCGCACGGCGCCGAGGTGGAGATCGTGTCGGTGCACCGTGGCCGAATCCGCGGGATGAACCACATGTATCCGGGCAAGAAGGTGTCGGTGGACCGCACCCTCAAGACCGCCGACGCCGAGGACTACGATGCCGTCCTCCTTCCCGGCGGCCTCGCCAACCCCGACACCCTGCGGCAGGACGAGCGCGCGCTGGACTTCATCCGCGCCGCCGACCAGGCGGGCAAGCCCATCGCCATGATCTGCCATGCGCCCTGGCTGCTGATCTCCGCCGGGCTGATGGTGCGCCGCAACCTGACGTCGTGGCCGGGCATCCGCGACGACGTGCGCAACGCGGGCGGCTCGTGGAGCGACCTGCCTGTCGTCCGTGACCGCAACTGGGTATCCAGCCGCGGGCCGCACGACCTGCCGCAGTTCAACCGCGCCATGCTGGAGCTGTTCGCGGAACGAGCCACCGTGGCGCCGCCCCACCCGGCCGAGCACCGCCAGGAGCGCGGCGGCCTTCCCATCGGGCGGCTGCTGCTGGGCGGGCTCGCGGCGGCGGGTATCGCCTGGTATCTCAACCAGCGCAACGAGGAGCACGCGGTGGAGTACGTGGAGGTGGTGGACCTGACGCCCGACGCCGACGCCACCATCGAGGACCGCTACTACCCCGAAGACGACGACGACGAGAGCGCAGGCGACTTCGCGGGCGGCATGCCGTACCGTGAGGGGATCGAGTATACGTCCCCGCGCGCGGGCGGTGCGACGGCGGGAGCAGCCGGCGGGAGTGTCGGGCTGTCCGGCGCTGGCAGCCGAACGAGCGACGCCGGCCTGGGCTACCTCGGCGGCAGCGAGGACCCGACGCTGGCCGACGGGCTGGGCCACGGCACCGGCGGAGCGGGCACCACCCTGCGGCCGCCGTCTGTCTGAAGCGGATCGCGGGATTACGGGCGGGGGTGGCCGGCATGGCCGCCCCCGCTTTCGCATCCGTCCAGTTCCCCACGCCCACCGAGGCGCGTAGCTTACGCGCATGCCGATCGCCGAATCCCTCTACACGCTCGCTCTCCACGCCACGCGTCCGCTGCTTCCGCTTGCATCGCGTGGGAGCGGCAAGCTGGCGCGCAGCATCCGCGGCCGTGCGGGCGTGCTGGATCGCATGGAGGCGTGGGCGCGCGAGCACCGGGACCCGGCGCGCCCGCTCGCGTGGTTCCATGCGCCCAGCGTGGGCGAGGGGTTGCAGGCCCGCGCCGTCATCGAGCGGTTCCGCGTGCTGCGTCCCGACGCGCAGGTGGCCTACACCTTCTTTTCCGCCTCCGCCGAGCGGTTCGCCGTCTCCGTAGACGCCGACTTCGCCGACTACCTGCCGCTCGACCTGCGCCGCGATGTCGTCACGGCGGTGGATGCACTGCAACCCGACGTGCTCGCCTTCTCCAAGACGGACGTCTGGCCGGTTCTCACCCGCGAGGCGAAGGCGCGCGGCGTACGCCTGGCGATGCTCAGTGGCACGCTGCCGGAAAACTCCAGCCGCCTGCGGGGCCCCGCGCGGGCACTGCTCGCCCCCGCATACGCGCGGCTGGACGTGGTCGCCGCCATCGCCCAAGCTGACGCGGACCGTTTCGGGCTGCTGGGGGTGCCGGCGGAGCGGCGGCGGGTGATGGGAGACGCGCGCTTCGACCAGGTTTGGGCGCGGGCGCAGTCAGCGGACCAGAACTCGGCGCTGCTCCGCCCCTTTCGCGAATTCGACGGAGTGACGCTCGTGGCAGGCTCCACCTGGCCGCCGGACGAGGAGCGGCTCGTCCCGACAGTTGCGGCTATCCGCAAGTCCGGCCGGCGGGTGCGGCTGATCCTGGCCCCCCACGAGCCGACGCCCGCACACCTGGCGCGCACCCGCGATCTCCTGCATCAGCACGGCATCGGCACCGTCCGGCTGCTCTCCGAGGTGGAAGCTGGCGCCGATGCGGGAGAAACCGTGCTGGTGGACCGCGTGGGTGTGCTGGGCGACCTGTACGCGCTGGCCGACGTAGCCTACGTGGGCGGCGGATGGGGGACAGCGGGGCTGCACTCGGTGCTGGAACCGGCCGCGTTCGGAGCGCCGGTCCTCTTCGGCCCGCGGCATTCGAACGCGCGCGAGGCGGCGGAACTGATCACGGCCGGAGGAGCCCTGTCCCTGCGCGACGAAGCGGTGGCCACCGCCCTGCTCCCCCTGATCCGGGACGAAAAGGCCCGAACCCGCGCGGGACAGGCGGCACGCGCGTACGTCGAACAAAACCTCGGCGCCGCCGAACGAGGTGCCGCGATCATCGACGGGCTCCTCGCCCGCCCCGCGGACGGCTGACGATCGGATTCGGAGCGAGAGCCCATGCTGCCGGTGCATGCTCAGGCAGCCCCCTCCCCCCGGCCCCCCCGGCCCCCATCCCCCGCTGCGCAGGGGAGGGGGAGACCTGAACCGCGTTCCGGCTGGCCTAGCGCACTCGACCGCGCGTGCAGTCCGCGAAGGCGGACTTTGGGCCGTTGTTGCCGCGAATTCATTGATAGCGTAGCGTTGTCTTGACATGAGGTCAAAAAAGAAGCATGAGGCACCGAACCCATCACGCGAGAAGGGAGGCGCCTCATGCATCTGCTGGAAACCAGTATCCAGCTGAACCTCAATGTAGGCTTTTCGGATGTTCGGATCAACGACGTCGCGGCAGCACTGCCGGCACTCGGGCGGAGCCTGGCGTGCCAGGCGGCTGCCGAGATGCTTCACCGCACACAGGCCGAGCACCTGGAGCGCGTGTTTCGAGGAGATGCCGAGATCGTGTGCCACGGCTGCGGAGTCGTGCATGAAAGCGCGCAGAACCTGGTGAGGCGGGGAAGTCGCGGTCGGCGGCTGCGCACCAGCAGTGGAGACATCGCGTTTCGGCTCCTGCAGGTCACGTGTCGTGATTGCGGCAAGACGTGGAGCCCGTACGCGGAACTGCTCGGCCTGGCGCCACGGCAGCGCATCGCCGAAGAACTGGAGCGGAAGCTCGTCGAGGCGGTCACGAACCTCTCCTACGCGAAGACCTCGCGACTTGGAGCGGCGTGGATGGGCAGCGGGCTCTCGCCGCGGACACTGCACCGATGCGTGCAGGCGCGCGGCAGGAAGGTTCAGTTCACGCCCGCGTCCGAGTGCAAGGTGGTGCTCGCCGATGGCACCAAGGTGCCGGCGGGACGGAGGCTGTTCGGGACGGACGTGCGGGTCTCGTTCCAGATTCTGGGGCGCAGCAAGGAGCACGGCCGCAGCGTGATTCAGAAGCGGATCGCGGGGTGGTCGATCGGGGCGTTGGGCTGGTCGCAGGCTCTGCCTCCGGGGATCGCGTCGGAGGTGATCGTGACGGATCGCGAGTCCGGGATTCCGGAGGTGATCGCGGCGCAGCATCCCGGGGTGCGGCACCAGATCTGTGAATGGCATCTCGGCCACACGATGAACCACCTGATGGCCCTCGATCATGTGCCGGTCGCAGAGCGGCGAGGGCTCGTGGCGGAGTTGAACGCGATCGTCTGGGACTCGCGTCGAGGCGGGAGAGAGCGGCTCCGCGCCTTCTGCAAGCGCCTCGTCCAGAGCGCCCGCGCAAAGGCGATGCTGCTGGATTCAGTTTCCAGGGTCCTGTACCCGAAGCGCTCGTCCGAGCGAACCACGAGCCCGGCGGAGCGGGAGATGCGGGAGATCAACCGCAGGACGGATGTCGGCGTGCAGTGGTCGGTCTCGGGAGTGAACCACATGCTGAAGCTGCGGCACGCGATGCGGCTCAACCCCGATGACTTCGAACGCATCTGGACACCTGTACGCCCTGTGCAGTTCACGGTGGTGCCTCCGGCCTGATGTCAACACAAGGCCTTGCTATCAATTCATTCGCCCGTGCAAGCCGAGGCTTCGGGTTTCAGTGTAGTCGCCTCGGCTGGATCCATCCTCGTTCCCATGTGTTGCCGTGACCCGTCCGTCCAAGATCGTCTGCGTCGGCCGCAACTACCTGGAA
>NZ_DATBNB010000374.1 GCF_036554565.1 Longimicrobium sp.
GTCGCGCCGAAGATCGGCGACAGCCCCGGCGCCCAATCGATGTCCTCGTCACCCGCCGTGGCGGTGCCGGGGGTGGTGAACCAGGACGTGGTGTACGCGCCGCCGCCATAGATGCCGAGCTCGAACGCGCTCGCGCGCCGGCCCATCATGTCCTGGGCCTGCGCTTCCCCTGCCGTCCCTGCCGCCACGACTACGGCGCCTGCCAGGGCGGATGTCAGCAATCGCTTCATGGAGTCTCTCCGAACCGGGTGTGCATCGCTTCCTGCGAACCATCCATGTGACCATCCCACCGTCACGAACCCGGGGCCGGCAGCCC
The DNA here is from genome assembly GCF_036554565.1 of Longimicrobium sp. Classification (NCBI taxonomy): domain Bacteria; kingdom Pseudomonadati; phylum Gemmatimonadota; class Longimicrobiia; order Longimicrobiales; family Longimicrobiaceae; genus Longimicrobium; species Longimicrobium sp. Next base: position 317 of record NZ_DATBNB010000374.1, read on the forward strand.
TCGAGGCTGCTCCCCCTGGCAAACCCTGCGCGTTTGCCGTCTACACCTCCTGCGCCCGTGTGAAGGTCCCGGCCCGGGACCGCGCTAAAATGCCTTCAGGACGCCGCCCATGACGGCCCCGTACACCACGTGCCCCGCCAGCACCGCCCACGGCGTGGCCTTGCCCCAGTGCAGGCCGTAGCGGCCGGGGGGCGGAAGCCGCCCCTCTCGTACGCACGCGCTGACCCGCCCAAGCAGGGGCAGTGCCACCGCGACGGCAGCGCCGTTGAGGAAGCCGACGATGGTTCCCGTTCCCCACCCCGCCCCGCCGAGCACGCCCATCATCAGGGCGTACACCGCGGGCACCAGCGAAACGCCGAGCGCGAGGAAAAGAAGGAAGCCCACCGTTTCCGTCAAGGGAACGTTCGGCTCGCGGAAGAACAGGCAGCCGAGCTGGGTGGTGGGGCTGAACCGCGTCCACTCGAAGCTCCGGAACAGCCAGAATACACAGGCCGACAGGACCGTGGCCACGAAACCCGCCCAAATGATGGCGCTCCAGGACAACCCAGCCTCCCCTTCCGCGTCCGCTCGGGACGGCGCTTCGGTGCGCCGGCCCGTCCTCTTCCCCCACCGGCCGCCGCGCCCTCGCGGCGCGGCCGTCGTGCCTATACCAGACGCGCCTTTTGCGCGCTGGGTCACCCGCGCTGCCGCTCTACGCCGCGCCGGTGGCGGGCGGCGTGGCGTCCAACGTCGTGGCCGTCGTCGTCGTCGTGGCCGCCGTCGTGGCCGCGCGGCCGTCGGTGTCGCGCCGGGGCACGCGCGCGGGCTCCAGCGCCGGCAGCACGTCGTCGGCCACGATGCGGAGGGCCCGGTTGAAGATGACGTCCGACACCCCCTCGGGGATGGTCATCACGTCCAGGTACAGGTCTACCGCCTCGTGCAGCGGAACCTCTTCGGCCAAGGCCTTGCCGAACACCAGGGCGTTGTTGACGTGCGTTTCGAAGAGCGAGTCCTCGGCGCGCGCCGCCGCCAGGTTGATGCGCTGGCGCAGGTCGTCGTGCACGCGGCCCTTGATGCGGCGGCGAACGCGCGAGAACACCGCGTCGAACCGCCCGCCGTCCTCCCCCGGACGGTGCGCGAGCTCGTCTTCCTCGTCGTCCTCGAGGTCCAGGTTCAGCTCTTCGGCCTCGGTGAGCCCCGTGCGCCGGCCGATGGCGGCCAGCGCCCGGCTCCCCACGTTGCGCGCCTGTTCCGGCGTAAGCCGCAGGATGCGCGCGTAGATGTCGAGGGCGCTGTCGAAGGGCAGCTCCTCGTGCACCAGGTCTACCAGCGCCAGTACGTGGCGAACGTGCGTGGAGAGCAGCCGTTCCTGGCAGACGGCGGTGGTAAGGTCCACCTGCCGCTGCATCGCGCGCGAGATCTTCCGAGTCAGGGCCACGGGCTGCGTCTCCGTTCTTCCGAGTGTGCAGGCCCCGGTGTCATAGTCCAAGAGAACCGACGTTCCGCGTACCGGGGCGTTCGCGGTGGCGCGGAAGCAAGTTCCATTCCCCCTTCGGTGCTGGGCGAGCGTCCGGGGGCGGAAACGCGGACGGCCCCCTCCCGGAGTTCCGGGAGGGGGCCGTCGGGGCGAAGCTTCGTCCGGCGCTTACGGCTGCGTCGTGGCCGGCGCGGGCGTGGTGCCCGCGGCCGGTGCGGGCGTCGTGCCGGTGGCCGGGGCCGGAGCGGCGCCCGTCGCGGGCGCGTTCCCCGTCAGCGGGTTGGGCGTTCCGGT
>NZ_DATBNB010000375.1 GCF_036554565.1 Longimicrobium sp.
ACCGTCCCGCCGTGCGGTTCACAATTTCCGCCGCCTCGCCCGCCGAGAACGCGTGATGATCCGGGTACAGCGCCGGCTCCACCTCCGCCCCGGCCTCGCGCAGGTGCTGCAGGTAGGGACCTGGCGTGGCGAGCGCGGCCACGGCCACGACTGATCGCCCCGCCAGCGCGTCCAGCGGCATCCCTGCCCCGCCACCGAGCGGCACCAGCCCCACTGGCCTCAGCGCGACCTGCACGACCGGCTTGCCCGGATGGAGCCGCGCAACCTCAGCCGCCACCTCGCGCGCCCGCGGCGCACCCGCGGACTTCCGCGTGAGCACGATCACGTCCGCGCGCCCGAGCGCCTGTGTGCCCTCGCGCCAGGGTCCGCGCGGAAGCACCCGCGGGCGGGCGGACCATCCGTCGACGGCCACCAGCACCAGGTCCAGGTCCCGTGCCAGCGCGCGGTGCTGAAAGGCATCGTCGAGCACCAGGACGTCGCATCCCGCTGCCACGGCCTCCCGCGCGGGATCGATCCGCCTGGCACCGCGGAAGACGGGGACATCGGGGTTCAGCTCGCGGTGCACCACGATCTCGTCCTCGCCGTAGCCGCGGAGCACAATGGCGGGGAGCCGCCCCCACTCCCGCAGGCGCGCCGCCAGCCACGCGGCGAATGGCGTCTTCCCCGCCCCGCCCACAGCCACGTTCCCGACGCTGATCACCGGAACGTCCACGCGCTCCGTGCGGAGCCACCCCGCGTCGTAGCCCCGGTTGCGGAGCGCGACGCCGACGCGGAATGCGGCCTCGGCCGGTGCGAGGGCGACGCGGAGCGCGTGCCCGGCGGCGCCTGCTTCGCCCGCCCACCAGCGGTGGACCCAGGCGTCGAGGCTCACGCGCTCCCCCTCCCCCGGCCCCTCCCCCGCAAACTGCGCGGGAGAGGGGGGAACTTCGATTCAGGTTGGCGGGTTGCCGTATGGTTTTCTTGGCACCCTGACAGACTCGGGTGCGTTGCGAGATCTCCGGCGCATTCCGCGGCTGCCCTCTCCCCCCGGCCCCCTCTCCCGCAAGCGGGAGAGGGGGAGAATTCATGGCGGATGGAGCTGGATGCGGCGCAGTCCCAGGCAGCCCCCTCGCCCCGGCCCTCTCCCCCGCTTCGCAGGGGAAAGGGAGAATTCGATCGCGCTCCGGGTGGCGTGGCGCACTCGATTGGCTCCCTTCCCCCGCGCAGTTTGCGGGGGAAGGGCTGGGGATGGGGGGCCCCGGCCCCAACACCCGGCCGCCCTGACGCACCCAACCCTGAAGTGTACCCCCTCTCCCACGCTGTTTGTGGGAGAGGGTGGACGAGCCTAGGCGAGGACGGGTGAGGGCCCCACGGCACCTGGCCAATCACCAGCTCCCCTCCACGCGCTTCATCAGCCCGGCCAGGCGCTGCTCTACGCCCAGCATGATGGCCTGGATGTCGGCCTCGCTCGCCTCGCGCGGAACGTAGACGGGCTCGCCGTACGAGATGCGCAGTGTCGCGAAGGGCTGAGGAATCAGGAAGCGGTCCCATCCGCCGAAGTACCATGCACGCGTGGAGCCCGACACCACGGGGATGATCGGCGCGCCGGTGCGCTGCGCGATGATCACGGGTCCAGGCTTCATCTTTTCCCGCGGGCCGCGGGGACCGTCGGGCGTGATGGCCAGCGAGCGGCCCTGCTTGACGTGGCGGATCAGCTCACGGAGCGCTTCCAGGCCGCCGCGGCTGGTGGAGCCGCGGACGGCGGTGTAGCCCCAGCGCCGCACGGCCCGGGTGATGTACTCGCCGTCCCGATGCAGGCTGACGAGCGTAACCACGCCCTGGTGGCGATGATGGTAGGTGCACGGCAGCAGCCG
>NZ_DATBNB010000376.1 GCF_036554565.1 Longimicrobium sp.
CTCCCTTCCCCCGCGCAGTTTGCGGGGGAAGGGCTGGGGATGGGGGGCCCCGGCCCGAGCACCGGACCTGCCCGAACGCACCTAACCCATACTCGCTGTCACCCGGGATGATCAATCCGTCGTGATCCGCCGCAATGGACCACCGCCCGTCGAACTCATCCCCGTGGGCGAAGTTTCCCTGGGGCTGCTTCGAATGCTGGCCGACGACCTGCGCGCGCGGGCGGGAATGCAATGCAGGGTGGGTGGGTCGATGCCGCTCGCCGGCGAGTGGCGCGACGCGGAAAGCCATCTGTATCGCTCCGGCGGCATCATGCAGGCCCTGATCGCCAGCCACGGCGCGGGTGCGCGGTCGTGGAAGCTGGCAATAGCCGACGCGGGCCTTTGCGCCGAGGACGTGGGACCGGTGTTCGGCGAGGCGGCCATGGACGGGTGCTGCGCCGTCATCGGGCTGCTGCCGCTGAGGCACGGATCGGGCGCGGACGCGGACGTTCTTCGCGGCCGGCTGCTCACCGAGGCGCTCCACGAGCTGGCGCACCTGGACGGAGCGGACCACTGCGGGCGCGAGTCGTGCGTCATGTATCCCTCCCGCCACATTGCCGACACCGACCGCAAGGCGGCCGGGTTCTGCGACGACTGCCGCCGGGCGTTGAAATGGCGCGGCTTACGAAAGCCTTGACGCCCGCATGTCATTGATCCTAACTTGCCGCGACATTCGGTTTCGACCTTATCGCGCCACCTTCGAACTTCCTTTGCCTCACACGCCGCACCTGCTCTCCAGCGTCGGAGGAAGCCGATGAGCTCCCGCTCGCCCCGTTCGCTGCGCCGCGCCTACGTAGAGTGGGTAGAGGAGCAGCTCGAGGAGTTCAAGGACCGGATTCCCCGTGCCCAGCTCCTGTCGCTTGCCGACGAGGTGGTGACCGAGCTGCGCGTGAACGACGCCGGGCAGTACCAGCTGACCGAGATCCTGCTCTGCAACGCCATGGACCGGCGCATCCTGCGGATGCTGAAGCTGCCGGGCTACCGCGCGTGGTGCGCGCAGCACCGGGCCGAGGCGGCCGCCCCCGCCGAGCCGACGGTGATCGCCTTTCCGCTTCCGGAGCGCTTCACCTCCGCGCCCGTGACGGTGGCGCCGCCCATTCGCGCCGCCGCGGAGTATGCAGACCCGGAAGAAGCCCTGGTGTGTGTCGGTTGAACACACCCCGTGTGTCCGTCTGACACGCAAGCGGCCGCCCCACGGGGCGGCCGCTTCCGTAAGTAGCTGCGCTGTGCTATCTTAGGTCCGGCTCGCGCCAAGGTATGGTGCGTGCATCCAGGGTTGCTGCTGAAGGGCAGCAGTCTCTCGAGGTCATTCCGATGCGAAATCTACAGAAAGTCGCCGGCGCGATGCCGGCCGAAGCCTACTCCACCGACGCCGGCACGGCGCTCGACCAGCCCGGCGCGCCGCGGCTGTCGCGCAGCGTGGCGTTCGTGTGGGGCGGCGAGGCGGCGCCTGCGCCGTCGCTGCCGTTCGGGCGCTGGAAGCCGGGCGCGCGCGCGGCCTGACACCTTCGAAATTTCGCGTTGAAAACGCCCCCCGGGGCGACTACGGCGGGTGAGCTGAACGCGGCTCACCCGCCGTTTCGTTGTATACGGCAAAAAAAGAAGGTCTCACG
>NZ_DATBNB010000377.1 GCF_036554565.1 Longimicrobium sp.
CATCTCCTCCTCCGCGGGTTCATCGGCCGGCAGCGGGCTGAGCAGCTTGCGCATCCTCGCGCGGGCCTTGAACAACTGGCTCTTGCAGGTTCCGGGGTTCACGCCCAGCATCTCGCCGATCTCCTCGTGCGTGTAGCCTTCCACGTCGTGGAGGACGAGCACTTTCCGCATTCCATCGGGCAGGCGCTCCATGGCGCGCTCCAGCTTGTGCCGCAGCAGCGCGTTCTCGGCGGCGGGGCGCACGGAGAAGCTGTCGTCCACCATCGCCGTCTCGCGTCCCGCCTTGCGCAGACGGCTGCGGCGTCCGTGCAGGGCGCTGTTGACGGCGATGCGGTGAAGCCACGTGGTGAAGCGCGACTCGCCGCGGAAGGTGGGAAGCGCGCGGATGGCACGCACCCAGGCTTCCTGGGCCCAGTCTTCGGCGAGGGCTTCGTCGTGGCCCGCCAGGCGCTTGACCACGGCGTACACCCGCTGCGCGTGCCGCTGATACAGTTCGCGGATCGCGGCCCCGTCGCCGTGCTTGGCCTGGTGGATCAGGTGGATGTCGGTTTCTTCCATGGTCCGCTCGAGGGGTCCGGACATGATTGATGCCGGGGCATCGCGGAAGGTTGCCTCGCGCCGCGCTGGCGGTGGAAGCAGGGGGAGGATGGAGGGACTACCAATCTAACCAATCCGGCGGATGGCGTGGGCTTCTGCCCGATACCCTTCCGCCGCTGCGCGCATTATCCTTCCGCAGCCGCGATGGCGCCACCCCGGCTCGCCGCCGCTCATCATCCGCTCACAATCGTCTACTCGCGCCCTAACTTTCGCGCGACACTTCCTTGCCGATCCCACGCATCCTCCTCGCCGACTGCGACTCGTACTTCGTTCGCTGCGCCATGCTGGCGGACCCGGAGGGCGCGGGGCGTTCCGATCTGGTGCTCGTGGGCGGAAGTGCCACGGGGCGCGGGGTGGTGACGTCGGCCTCGTACGCGGCGCGCAAGTTCGGCGTGCACGCCGGGATGCCGATGGCCACGGCCATCCGGCTCTGCCCGCGAGGCGTGGTCGTCCCCGTCCCGGGCGAGATGGTGAACCGCAAGCACAAGGAGGTGCGCGCGGTGCTCGACGAGTTTTCGCCCGTGGTCGAGGCGGCCAGCGTGGACGAGTTCTACCTGGACCTTACCGGCACCGAGCTGCTCTACCACGGCGAACCGCTGGAGGAAACCTGCCGCCGCATGCAGCAGGCGGTGATGGACCGCACGGGAATCAGCATCTCCATCGGAGGGGCGACCGGGCGCACACTGGCCAAGATGGCGGCCTCGGTGAACAAGCCGTTCGGCGTGCACATCGTTCCGCCGGGGGGCGAGGCCGCGTTCATGAGCCGCTTCGCCCTCTCCGACATCCCCGGCGTGGGCCCCGCTCTGGCGGAAACGCTGCGTCGTCGCGGTGCCACGCAGGTGAGCGACATCGCACCGCTGGATTTGGCGACGCTGACGTCGTGGGTGGGCGATTCCCGGGCGCAGTGGCTCTACCACCTGGCGCGCGGGGAGGATTTCGGCGGCGTGGCGCCGCGGCGTCCGCAAAAGTCCATCTCGCACGAGCGCACCTTTCCCATCGACATCTCCGACCCGGAAGAACTGGAAACGCGGCTGATGATGCTGGCGGTGGAGACGGGCGCCTCGCTCCGCGCAGACGGGCTGCGGGCGCGCACGGTGACCGTTCGCCTGCGCTACGCGGACTTCACCGACCGCTCCGCCAGCCGCACCGTGCCGGATGCCATCGAGTCCGACCGGGCGATCTTCACCATCGCGCGCGAGCTTCTGCGCGAGCTGCTGGCCAAGCGGGCGGGCGCGGCGCGGCTGCTGGGGGTGGGCGTGTCGAAGCTGATGGGCGACGAGGAGCGGGAGCCGGCGCTCTTCGCGGACACTCCGGGCGGTCCCGAGACGGCGCGTGACCGCAAGCTGGCGGAGGCGACGGACCGGGTGACGGGCAAGTACGGGAAGGGCGCGCTGGTGCCCGCGCGCATCGCCCACCGCGACCCCAAGGACCGCCACCGGGGCCGTGGGGGCTCGGTGGAGGAGTAGGCACCGGCAGCCTTCACCAGAGCCTGTCATCCTGACCCGCACCATCCCGCGCGACGAGCCGCGCGACGAGCCGCGCGGGGCGAAGAATCTAGCCGCGGCCATCAGCCAAGGCGCGGCAGCGGTCACTGTAGCCGAGGCCGCGGCTGCCGTGGGGCCCTCACCCGGCCGCGCTGACACGCGTGCCACCCTCTCCCACAAACAGCGTGGGAGAGGGGGTACACTTCGGGATTTGGTGCGTCGATACGAGTGGAGTGCGACGGCGGCCGCCCCCCATCCCCAGCCCTTCCCCCGCAAACAGCGCGGGGGACGGGAGCCAGTGTGGCGCGCCACGCCAGCCGAAGCGCAGTCGAATTCTCCCTTTCCCCCGCTTGCGGGGGAGAGGGCCGGGGAGAGAGGGCGGCCAGGGGCATGCGCCGGGCTTCTCGAAGCGCACCATTCGTCGCCAACGTTCCCGGCCGAGTGCACCACGCCAGCCGGAGCGCGGATCAGGTCTCCCCCTCCCCTGCGCAGCGGGGGACGGGGGCCGGGGGGAGGGGGCTCGCAGAGGCATGCATCGGCAACCCTCCAGCCGCAATCGAAGTTCTCCCGTCTCCCGGCGCAGTTTGCCGGAGGAGGGGCCACCCACGGAATGCGCCGGAGCCGAGATGATGAACGGCGGCGCGGAGGATGTCCTCCGCGCCGCCGCGCCGTTGGTCCGAGTGCGAGAAACTCGTCGCTGTCAGGGGTGCCAGGTGATCCCCAGCTGCAGTCGCGAGTGGCCGAATCCCAGCCCTTCGTCGTACTCGTACTTCTCCCCCTCCACCTCGAACCCGGTGAAGCTGCCGGCGGTAAAGAGCAGGCCGGCCTCGAGGGCCACCTTGGGCGAGGTGAAGTACTGCACCCCGCCGCCGATGGTAATGCCGCCGCCGGAGGTGACAATTCCGGTGGAGTCCAGTCGCGAGCTTTCCGCCACGCCCGTGATGCCGCTGGTCAGGTACGGCCGCAGCGGCGAGTGCTCGTCCAGAAAGCTGGCGCGCAGGGCAATGTCCACCGTCACCTGGTCATAGCTGCCGCTCGGGCCGGCGTCGGCGATCACGGGGCCTGGGTACTTCACCCGCCCCCCGTCCGCGCTCACCAGCAGTGCCAGGCGATCGGAGAAGCCGTAGCCGACCGCCAGGCCCAGCGCGCCGCCGCGCCGCATCTCGGCATCCTCGGCGGCGCCACCGGTGGAGGCGCCGGCCACGTGGGCGTTTACCATCCAGCCACGGTTGTCGGACACCTGGGCGTGGGCCGTGGACGCCGCCAGCACGGCGCCGGCGGCGGCGAGAAGAATGTTGCGCATGGGACAACTCGTGGAAGAGGTTCGTGGTGCGAAGCGAGCCGGGAGCCCTTGTCGGGCCTCCGCCTCGCTCGCCATCACAAGGCTACGGGTGAAAGCTCACGCCCAGCTGCAGGCGGGCCGTGGTGAACTTCACGTCGTCGTCGATATCGGCGGACTGGTCGCCCACCTGGATCTCGGTGAACTTGCCGAAGCTGCCCTGCAGGCCCGCGTCCAGCGCAAGGCGGGGCGAGAAGAAGTACTGCAGGCCACCGCCGACGGTGAAGCCCGCGCCGCTGATGGTGACGTTCTCGTCCTCATTCTCGCTGGTGGTGCCTTCGGCGACGCCCGAGAACGCCGCGTTCACGTACGGGCGGAGCGCCGACTCGGTGCTGCCGAAGTTCAGCCGGCCGCCGATGTCGAAGTGCGCCAGCGCGAGGTCTTCAGCGTCCTCGCCCTCCTCGTCGGATCTGACGCTCGCCGCATCGAGGTTGATCACGAGGGCGAAGGTTTCCCCGAATCCGTAGCCGATCCCCAGCCCCAGCCCGCCACCGCTCTCACGGTCGGATTCCATATCCTCCAGGGTGGTCTCGATGGTGTTTCCGGCAACGTGCAGGTTCAGCAGGAACCCGGAGTTCTTCGAGACCTGCGCGTCCAGGCTGCCCGCGGAGAGCATGGTACCCGCGAACAGGGCGGAGGCGATCAGTGTGCGCTTCATGATGTGGTTTTCTGTTCCTGTGAGAAAGCGAATGGGGGTGGATGGTCCCGCGCCCCGGATTGGCACCCCCGATGCCGCTCCGGAGATTGTTTTAGAGAAACGACTTACGTGAAAACATGCCTCGCGGGTGTGCCCGATTGCGGACACACGCGGATGCAGATGTGGGACAATCGTGTCGAGTGGAGTCGTTGCTGGGAGGGTCTACGAGCGTTTCGGGCGGGTGCTTACGCCGGCTGTCTCCAAAAGTCAAGCAGATGCTCAAGTATAGCGCGTAATTCCCCCGCTGCGCCAGTGGTATCCTCCAACGCAAAGCCATGCGCGAGTCGATTGCGCTGGTGATGCAGCCGGATCAGCGTTTCGAACGTGTCCGCGGGAAGTTCGCCTTGCGTGTACAACAGTTTGATGAGCGCTGACGTAGGAAGCCGCTGTATAGGTAGAGCGGACTCGAACGCGTGCCGCCGGAGCGCCGCCTCGACGACCACCCAGCCCAGCAGCAGGCCAGCCGGCCTATCCATCACCTGGTCGACTCCGGCGAGACGGTGATGAATTTCTTCCCAGGTTGGCAGCGCCAAGTCCTCACCGGGCGTCACCGCTCCCGGCACGTCATCTTCCGTCACAAGGAGAAGCTGCCACGGCGGGGAGTTCCGGACCCGGTCGGCCGCTTCGATCAGCCGGTCTATGGAGCCGCTCATCACGGAGTTCCTGACCTGGATGATCAGCTTCTCGTCGCCGCGCGTCGCGATCAGGTCCGGCTCAAACCCATCAAGATCGAAGGGAAAGGCATCCGCACTGGGATGCACGACAACGTCGTAACCTTCCTGCCGGTAGCGGTGAGCGACGTGCCGCTCAAGCACGCTCCCGCGCGTACTCATCCCATTCCTCCCTTCCGAGACGCAGAGAAGTCGCTCGAGGTGGTCAGAGAACTCCGCTAACGGAACGCCGCAGGCCTCACAAATTGCCCGAAGTTCCAGCACATCGAGCCGGCGCTCCCCCGTTTCGTATTTGCTGACGAACGACTGCGGTCGCCCGAGCCGATCCGCCAGTTCTTCCTGGCGCAATCCCGATTCGAGCCGCATCTGCCGAAGCAGGTTCAACAGCGCCGCTCTCGCGTCTTTCTGATGCTGCTTCACCATCAACGCTCGGCGATTGGGATACAGGAGCTCGCGGCACAGTAGCGTAGACTTGCTCTTATCCCAAAATCGAATATATTCGATATTGGGATACGTACTAGCCACTCTTGCGCAGAGACACCAATGGCCACCAGAAATGCTCAGCCGGATCGCGTTGGAGCGCGCAATTCGCCTGCTTTGGAGCCCTGCGGCGCACACCATCGTTACTCTACGCGCGGGCCCAACGCTTCTCCGATGCGTTTGCTAGAAGTGCTCTTGGACCGTTTCGGGGCGTTTGAAGCGATTGCCAATGCGTCGATCATGCTCGCTCGCTCTTCTCCGGAGGCCGTCCTTCCGATGGACCTCCTTGTGGCGGACGCGCTCCTCGAGTTCGGGGAAGATCTACGCGAGGCGCTCGCTGCCGCCAATGAATGGGCGCACGCCGAGTGATGCTCGTCTACGCGTCCTGCATGGGCATGGGACGCGGGTGGGTCATGCCCTCGGGGGTCATGATCTCGGCGAGGCGCGCCTCGGGGAGCCAGCCTTTCTCGCGCACCAGCTCGTACACGCCGCGCCCGGTGGCCATGGCCTCCAGCGCCAGCTCGCTGGACCGCTCGTAGCCGATGTAGGGCACCAGCGCCGTCACCAGTCCGATGGAGTTCTCCACCATGGCGCGCAGGCGGTCGACGTTGGCGGTGATCCCCAGCACACACCGCCCGCGCAGTACCACGGCGCCGCGCACCAGCATGTCGATGGACTGGAACAGGTTGAAGCCGATCACCGGCTCGAACACGTTCAGCTGCAGCTGCCCCGCCTCGGCCGCCATGGTGATGGTCAGGTCGTTCCCCACCACCTGGAAGCACACCATGTTCACCACCTCGGGGATCACCGGGTTCACCTTCCCCGGCATGATCGACGACCCCGGCTGCATGGGCGGCAGGTTGATCTCGCCCAGCCCCGCCCGCGGCCCCGACGAGAGCAGGCGCAGGTCGTTGCAGATCTTGCTGAGCTTCACGGCCACCCGCTTGAGGATGCCGGACAGCTGCACGAAGGCGCCCGTGTCGGAGGTGGCCTCGATCAGGTCGGGCGCGGTGATCAGCTCCAGCCCCGTGACCTCGCACAGCCGCTGGCACACCACGCCGGCGTAGCGCGGATCGGTGTTGATGCCCGTGCCGATGGCCGTGGCGCCCATGTTGGTTTCACGGATCAGCGCGGCGGCCTCGCGCAGCCGGTCCATGTCTTCGCCGATGGTCACGCCGAATGCGTTGAACTCCTGCCCCAGCGTCATGGGCACGGCGTCCTGCAGCTGCGTGCGCCCCATCTTGAGCACGTGGCCGAACTCGGTGCCCTTCTGGTGGAAGGCGTCCTTCAGCTCGCCCAGCGCGCGCACCAGGTCTTCGATGGCCCAGTTGGC
>NZ_DATBNB010000378.1 GCF_036554565.1 Longimicrobium sp.
CGTCGCGGCCGATGCCGAGCTGCTGGCGGCGGCCATCGACATCCTGCGCGTGCTGGGGCTCACCGCCGACGACTTCGTGGCGCGCATCTCCGACCGCAGGCTGCTGCGCGCGCTGCTCCTGCACGCGGGGACGCCCGAGGACCAGCTGATCCTGGTCTACAACATCGTCGACAAGCTGGAGCGCGATCCGCGCGAGGTGATCGCCAAGCGGCTGACCGGCGAGGCGGGGCTGACGGACGAGGCGGCGGAACGCGTGCTCGACATCTTCCGCTACACCGACTTCGACGCGGTGCGCCAGGCGTACGGGTCCACGGAGGGCGTGGGGCCCGAGATCGAGCGGATGGGCCAGTTCTTCGGCGCGCTCGGGGCGATGGGGCTGGGCGACTACGTGCGCTTCGACCTTTCCATCGTGCGCGGGCTGGCGTACTACACGGGCATCGTCTTCGAGCTGTTCGACACCCGCGGCGAGCTGCGCGCCATCTGCGGCGGCGGGCGCTACGACAACCTGCTCAAGCAGATCGCGGGGGTAGACCTGCCTGCGCTCGGCTTCGGGATGGGAGACGTGGTGCTCAAGGAGCTGCTCACCGACCGCGGCCTCCTGCCGTCGACCAAGCAGAGCGTGGACTACTACCTGATCGCCGTCACCCCCGACCAGCGCGGCGACATGCTCGCGCTCGCGCACCGGCTGCGCGAGACGGGCGCGTCGGTGGAGTACGGGCTCAAGCAGCAGGGGATTGGCAAGCAGTTCAAGAACGCCTCGGCCGTGGGCGCGCGCCGCACGGTGGTCCTGGGTCCCGACGAGCTGGCCCAAGGCGTCGCCGTCGTCAAGGAGATGGAAACCGGCCAGGAGTCGCGCGTCCCGCTCGCCGAGCTGGGCCGACCGTGACGCCCACGCTCTTCCGATCGCGGAGTTCCACATCCTGATCAACCGAAATCGCTGACCGGCCGTTTCGGCTGGCGGCCTGACTGATACCGATCTCATGGCCAACGAAAAAGCGCTGACCGCCCAGGCCGAAGACTTCAGCGCCTGGTACAACGAAGTGGTGCTCAAGGCCGAGCTGGCCGACTACTCGCCCGTGCGCGGCTGCATGGTCATTCGCCCCTACGGCTACCGCCTGTGGGAGCTGATGCGCGACCAGCTGGACCTGCGCTTCAGGGAAACCGGGCACCAGAACGCCTACTTTCCGCTCTTCATCCCGCAGAGCTTCCTTGCCCGTGAGGCCGAGCACGTGGAGGGGTTCGCCAAGGAAGCGGCCATCGTCACCCACACCCGGCTCAAGGCGGTGGAGGGCGGCGGGCTGATCCCCGACCCCGACAGCAAGCTCGAGGAGCCGCTGATCGTGCGGCCCACGTCGGAAACGATCATCTACGAGATGTTCAGCAAGTGGGTGCAGAGCTACCGCGACCTGCCGCTGCTGTACAACCAGTGGGCGAACGTGGTCCGGTGGGAAATGCGCACGCGCCTCTTCCTGCGCACCTCGGAGTTCCTGTGGCAGGAGGGCCATACCGCGCACGCCACGCACGACGAGGCCGAAGCCGAGACGCTGCAGATGCTGGGCGTGTACCGCGAGTTCATGGAAGAGTGGCTCGCCATGCCGGTGGTGACGGGGCAGAAGAGCGAGTCCGAAAAGTTCGCCGGCGCGCTGCGCACCTACACGTGCGAGGCCATGATGGGCGACAACAAGGCCCTGCAGAACGGCACCTCGCACAACCTGGGGCAGAACTTCGCGAAGCAGTTCGCGCTGAAGTTCGCCAGCGAGAGCGGCGCCGAGGAGTTTGCGTGGAACACGTCGTGGGGCGCCAGCACGCGCATGGTGGGCGGGCTGGTGATGACGCACGGCGACGACAGGGGGCTGGTGATGCCGCCGCGCGTGGCGCCCATCCAGGTGGTCATCGTCCCCATCTACCGCAAGGACGAAGAGCGCGAACTGGTGATGGGCAAGGCGGCCCAGATCGTGGCGGCGCTGGACGGCATTCGCACCCACGTGGACGACCGCGACAAGCTTACGCCCGGCG
>NZ_DATBNB010000379.1 GCF_036554565.1 Longimicrobium sp.
CGCGATGCTGGGCGTACTGGGTGCCGGAGGCGCGTACGTGCCGCTGGACCCGGCGTATCCGCGCGAGCGGCTGGGCTACATGGCCGAAGACGCCGGGATCACGCTGATCATCACCGACTCCGCGCACGCGGACCGGCTGCCGGAAGGCGCGGCCACGCTCCTGCTCGACCGCGAGCGCGAATCCATCGCGGCGGAATCCGCCGACGCGTTCGACAGCGCCGTCCTCCCCGAGAACCTGTCGCACGTGATCTTCACCTCCGGCTCCACGGGCCGTCCCAAGGGGGTGATGATCCGCCACTTCTCGGTCGTCGTCCTGCTGCACTGGCTGCGGGAGAACGTGACGGAAGAAGAGCGTTCCTCGGTGCTCTTCTCCACCTCCGTCAACTTCGACGTTTCCATCGCGGAGGTGTTCGGCACGCTCGCGTGGGGCGGCAAGCTGGTGCTGGTGGAGAACGCGCTGGAGCTGGCCACGGTCGAGGAAGAAGTCGTCCACGTCAGCATGGTGCCGAGCGCGGCCGCGGAGCTGCTGCGGGGCGGGGGCATCCCAGCGAGCGTGAAGACGCTGAACCTGGGCGGCGAGGCGCTACCGAACGCGCTGGCGCAGGGGCTGTACTCGCTGGGCACGGTGCAGAAGGTCGGCAACCTGTACGGGCCGACCGAGGACACGACGTACTCCACGTACTACGTGGTCCCGCGCGGCGCCGACCAGGTGCTGGTGGGCACGCCGGTGGCGAACACGCAGGCGTACGTGCTGGATGCGCACCTCCAGCCGGTGCCGGTCGGCGTCACGGGCGAGCTCTATCTGGCGGGCGACGGGCTGTCGCGCGGATACGCAAGCCATCCGGCCATGACGGCGGAGCGCTTCGTCCCCTGCCCGTTCGGCGTGCCGGGCGCGCGGATGTACCGGGTGATGGACCGCGTGCGGCGGCGCGCGGACGGGGAGATCGAGTACCTGGGCCGGATCGATTTCCAGGTGAAGGTGCGGGGCTACCGGATCGAGCTCGGCGAGATCGAGGCGCGGCTCGCGGAGCACTCGGGCGTGCGCGCCCCGGTGGTTCTCGTCCGGGAGGACGCACCCGGCGACCGTCGGCTGGTGGCGTACTACCTGGGGGATGAAGCGGTCGCGGTGGACGCGCTGCGTGCGCATCTCGCCGAGCGCCTGCCGGAGTACATGGTGCCGGCGGCGTACGTGTGGATGGAGGCGTACCCGCTCACGCCGAACGGCAAGGTGGACCGCAGGGCGCTCCCCGCCCCGGAAGGCGACGCCTATGCGGCCGGCGAGTACGCGGCGCCGGTGGGCGGGACGGAAGAGGCGCTGGCCGGGATCTGGGCCGAAGTGCTAGGCGTGGAGCGGGTGGGCCGCCATGACAACTATTTCGCGCTGGGCGGGCACTCGCTCCTGGCGGTGCGGGTGGTCTCGCGGATGCGCCAGGTGCTGGACGCCGAGGTGGGGATCGCCGACCTGTTCGAGCGCCCCGTGCTGGCTGATCTCGCGCGGGCCATCGGGAACGCGGCGCCCGCCGGGCTCCCGCCGATCGGGCGCGTCGACCGCCGCGGACGGCTGCCTCTTTCCTTCGCGCAGCAGCGCCTCTGGTTCCTGGAGCAGCTGGGCGACCTGGGCGGCACGTACCACATCCCCATGCGGCTGCGGCTGCAGGGAGAGCTGGACCGGGGAGCGCTGCGGCGCGCGCTGGACGCGCTTCTGGCGCGGCACGAGGCGCTGCGCACGACGTTCGTGGAGATGGACGGCGAGCCGGTGCAGCGGATCGCGGAGGAGAGCGCATTTCATCTCCTGGAGCACGATCTGCGCGGGTATCCGGAACCCGTGGCGGAGCTGGGCCGGCTGTCGGCCGAGGAGGCGGGCGCGCCCTTCGACCTGGAGCACGGCCCCCTGATCCGCGGCCGCCTGGTCCGGATGGCGGAGGACGACCACCTGCTCCTCCTGACGATGCACCACATCGTTTCCGACGGGTGGAGCATGGGGGTGCTGACGCGGGAGCTCGGCACACTCTACGAGGCCTTCGGCCGCGGCGAGCCCGATCCCCTTCCGCCGCTGCCGGTGCAGTACGCCGACTACGCGGCGTGGCAGCGGGAGTGGGTGGATGGCAAAGTGCTCCAGCAGCAGGCGGAGTACTGGACGAAGACGTTCTCCGGTGCGCCGGCGCTGCTGGAGCTCCCCACCGATCGTCCGCGCCCCGCGCGGCAGGACCACGCCGGGGCCACCGCGGCCATCGACCTGGGCGAGGAGCTCACGGCTGCGCTGAAAGCGCTGGGCCAGCGCCGCGGCACCACCCTCTTCATGACGCTGCTGGCCGGGTGGGCCGCCGTGCTGGGCCGCCTGTCGGGGCAGCACGACGTGATCATCGGCACGCCCAGCGCCAACCGCGGCCGCACCGAGATCGAGGGGCTGATCGGCTTCTTCGTGAACACGCTGGCCTTGCGCGTGGATCTCGCCGGCTCTCCCACCCTGGCGGAGCTGCTGGAGCAGGTACGGGCGCGGTCGCTGGGGGCGCAGCAGAACCAGGACATCCCGTTCGAGCAGGTGGTGGACCTGGTGCAGCCCACCCGCAGCCTGGCGCACAGCCCGCTCTTCCAGGTGATGCTCTCCTGGCAGGAGGCCTCGGAGGGCGGGCTGGAGCTTCCCGGCCCCGGGCTGGGAGGCGTGGGCCCGGCGTCGTTGCAGGTAGCGGCGAAGCTCGACCTGTCGCTCGGGCTGTGGGAGGCGGGCGGGCGCATCGTGGGCAGCGCCACCTACGCCACGGCGCTCTTCGAGCAGGCGACGGTGGAGCGCTGGCTGGGCTACCTGCGGCGGGTGCTGCAGGCGATGGTTGCCGACGATGCGCAGGCGGTCGACCGCGTGGAGCTGCTGGACGCGGCCGAGCGGCGCCTGGTGGTGGAGGAGTGGAACCGCACGGAGGCCGATTATCCGCGCGAGCTGTGCATCCATCAGCTCTTCGAGGCGCAGGCGGAGCGCACCCCCGGCGCGGTGGCCGTGGTGTTCCAGGATCTCTCGCTGACCTACGCGGAGCTGAACGCCCGCGCCAACCGGCTGGCGCACCACCTGATCGCGCACGGCGTGGGGCCGGAGGCGCGCGTCGCCATCTGCGTGGAGCGCGGCCCGGAGATGGTGGTGGCGCTGCTGGCGGTGCTCAAGGCCGGAGGCGCATACGTGCCGCTGGACCCGGCCTACCCGCGGGACCGGCTGGGCTACATGGTGCGCGACAGCGCCCCGATGGCGCTGCTCACCCGGGCGGCGCTGGCCGGGCTGGCGGGCGAAATCGCCGGCGCGCTCCCGGTCCCCGCCATCCACCTGGATGCGGGTGCGGAGTGGGAGCGCCGCCCGGCCACGAATCCCCGTATCGCGGGGCTCACCCCCGACCACCCGATGTACGTCATCTACACCTCCGGCTCCACGGGGCAGCCCAAGGGCGTGGTGAACCAGCACCGGTGCGTGGTCAACCGGCTGGCGTGGGGGCAGAAGGCGTGGGGGCTGGAGGTGGGCGGGGCGGTCCTGCAGAACGCGTCGTTCAGCTTCGACGTCGCCGCCCGCGAGATCTTCTGGCCCCTGATGGCCGGCGGCCTCGTGGTGATGCCGCGGCCGGAGGACGCCCTGGACCCGGGCTCCCTGGCGGAGACGATCCGGCGCGAGGCGGTCCGCACGGCGTGCTTCGTTCCCTCCCAGCTGCAGCTCTTTTTGGAGCACCCGGAGGCGGGGGACTGCCCGGGGCTGGTGCAGGTGGTGTGCAGCGGAGAAGCGCTCCCGGCCTCCGTGGCCCGGCGGTTCCGCGAGCGGCTGCCGGGGGTGGCGCTCCACAACGTGTACGGCCCGTCCGAGGCGGCCACGGCCACGGCCGCGCTGGGCTGCGCCGCGGACGGCGCACGGACCCACGTTCCCATCGGCGGCCCGATCTCCAACACGCGCGTCTACGTTCTGGACGGGGCGGGCGAGCCGGTGCCCGTGGGCGTCACCGGCGAGCTGTACATCGGCGGCGACGGCGTGGCGCGGGGGTACCTGGGCCGCCCGGAGCTGACGGCCGAGCGCTTCGTGGCCGATCCCTTCGGCGGCGAGCGGGGCGCGCGGCTCTACCGCACCGGCGACATGGCGCGCTGGCTTGCCGACGGAACCATCGAGTTCCTGGGCCGCAACGACTTCCAGGTGAAGGTGCGCGGCTTCCGCATCGAGCTGGGCGAGATCGAGGCGCGGCTGCGCGAGCACGCGTCGGTGCGCGAGGCCGTCGTCGCCGCGCGCGAGGAGCGGGCGGGCGATCAGCGGCTGGTGGCGTACATCGTGGGCGCCGGCACCGTGGAGATCGACGCGCTGCGCTCGTTCCTGTCGGCCCGCCTGCCGGAGTACATGGTCCCGGCGGCGTACGTGCGCCTGGAGGCGCTGCCGCTCACCCCGAACGGCAAGCTGGACCGCCAGGCGCTTCCGGCGCCCGAGGGCGACGCGTTCGCGCGGCGCGGCTACGAGGCCCCGGTGGGCGAGGCGGAGCAGGCGCTGGCGGAGGTCTGGAGCGAACTCCTGGGCGTGGAGCGGGTGGGGCGCCGCGACAACTTCTTCGAGCTGGGCGGCCACTCGCTGCTCGCCGTCCGCGTGATCTCGCGCGTGCGCCAGGCGACGGGCGCGGAGGTGGGGATCGGCGACCTGTTCGAGCGCCCGGTGCTGGCGGACTTCGCGCGCGGGCTGGAGCAGGCGGGGCGCGCCGACCTGCCCCCCATCGAGCGGGTGGAGCGGACCGGCGGGCTCCCGCTCTCCTTCGCCCAGCAGCGGCTCTGGTTCCTGGAGCAGATGGGGGGCGCGGGGAGCACCTACCACATCCCCAAGCGGCTGCGCCTGCGCGGCGCGCTGAACGCCGCGGCGCTGGCGCGCGCGCTGGAAACGATCGTGGCGCGGCACGAGGCGCTGCGGACCACCTTCCACACCGCCGGCGGCCAGCCGGAGCAGCGAATCGCGCCGGCCGGGGAGAGCGGGTTCCAGCTGGCCCTGCACGACCTGTCCGCCCATCCCGATGCCGGGCCGGAGCTGCGCCGCCTGATGGACGAGGAGGCGATCGCCCCGTTCCACCTGGAGCGGGGGCCGCTGCTCCGCGCCCGGCTGGTCCGGATGGCGGAGGACGACCACGTGCTGCTGCTGACGATGCACCACATCGTCTCCGACGGCTGGTCGTCGGGCGTGCTGACGAACGAGCTGGGCGCGCTGTACGGCGCCTTTCTCCGCGGCGAGCCCGATCCCCTTCCGCCGCTGCCGGTGCAGTACGCCGACTACGCGGCCTGG
>NZ_DATBNB010000380.1 GCF_036554565.1 Longimicrobium sp.
CAGCAGCACCACGTGCGACGCGTCGAAGGCATCCCGGCCGGGCTCGGCGGTGAAGAGGCCGATCTCGATGCGTTCCGCCAGCTGCGTCTCCGTCTCCCCTCCCTTGCCGTCCGCGTAGAACTTCTTCGCCAGCACCGGCACCGTCACGTCCCACCGGCCGTCCGGGCGGCGGACCGCCGTGGGCGCGGTCACTTCCAGGTGGTAGAGGGTAATGCGTTCGAACAGGTCGGTGATCAGCGTCTGTTCCGCCGGCGTCTTCGCCTCAGCGCGGAGGGCGGCGACCAGGTCCAGCGAGCGGGGGAACGGCGCGCCCCTGAACGCGTAGCGGTCCAGCAGCGTCCGCAGGGCACGGTTGACCTGGTCCTCCCCCAGCCGCTCCTGCAGCAGGTACATCGCCATCGCGCCCTTCCGGTACGTGACGTGGTCCTGCCCCGTCACCCGCGTGAGCGTCGGCTCCTCCCCCGCCGAATACTCCCGCCCCTCCAGGTAACGGTCCAGCTCGTATTGCAGGTAGCGGCGCATGTAGTCCTTGCCGCGCAGCTTCTTCATCACCATCTGCGCGGAATACTGCGACAGGGTCTCCGAGAGCAGCTCCCTGCCCTCCATGTCGGCGCCGACCACCTGGTGCGCCCAGTACTGGTGCGCCAGCTCGTGCGCGGTGAGATACGACACGTAGTCGATCGTCTCCGGCGCGTCGGAGTCGGCGGCGAAGCCCACGTCCTCGGAAAACGGGATGGTGCCGGGGAACGCCTGCGCGAAGTCCATGTAACCCGGGAACTCCACGATCCGCGCGTGATCGAATGGATAGGGGCCGAAGTTCGCCTGGTAGTAGTCCAGCGCGGCCGCCAGCGCGTCGAGCATGCGGTCCACGTTCCACGCGTGGGCGGGATGGTGATAGACGGCCAGGTCCACACCGGCGTGCCGGCGGTGCTTCTCCGCGTAGCGGGCGGACTGGATGGAGAAGCGCGGATGGATGGGCACGCCGGAGACGAAGCGCGCGATGCGCCTGCCGCCGCGCACCACGTCCGACACCTTGTTGCCGGGCGCGAGCGGCGTCTGGTCCGCCGACGTGGAGACGGTGATGTCGGACTTCGCCCATCCGCGGCCGTATGTGGTGTTCGCCGTCGCGGAGATGTCTTCCAGCTTCGCGATCCCGGGCGCCTCCGGCAGGCCATACCTGCGCCGCGCGTCGGGATCCTGCAGCAGCCCGGCGCGGATCAGACCGATGGTCGGCATCAGGTGGGCCTCGGTGAGGAACGTTCCGTTCTCCACGAGCCGGGTGAAGGTCGGCTGGTTGCGGAAGCCGCGCACCCAGAGCCGCGTCTCCCACGCCGTCACCCGCTCCTCGCCTGGCTGCATCGGGCGGTCCAGGCGGTAGATGCGGTAGCCGAACGGCGCGTCCTCGCTGACCAGCCGCGCGCCGGGGATGGTCGCGCTGGCGAGCTTCAGGTCGCCGCCCAGCACGCGGACGTGGATGTCGGGAATGGGCTGCGACGTCAGGTTGCGGAGGCGGTAGCGTCCCTTCGTCACGGCCCGGCGCTCCTCCGGGTAGAGGGCCACGTCCAGCGTCAGCTCCACGATCCTCGGCTGCGCCAGGTCGGCGTATCGACCGTACTTCTTCTCGAACGCGGCCGCGTGGGCCTCGCTCGCGCCCTGCGTCCGGTAGTCGTTGAGCACGTCCGTGTTGTAGAAGGCGTAGGCGCCCGTCGCGCTGAAGGTCAGCAGGGCCGCGGCGGCGACCCAGCCTGCGGCACCCGCCAGGCGCCCCCTCGCGAGCCTCAGCCTGGGACGTAGCCGGACCTCGGTGCCGCGCCTCCACAGCAGGTGCGCGGCGACCAGAAGCAGCACGGCGAATGCGCCCCAGTACAGCCGGAAGGTCCACGCGCCCACCCAGAACGACCCGGCGCCGTTCATGTCCGTAAGCGGCATGGCGGGCGTGCCGCCGTACAGCAAAAGGTTGTGATCGATGGTCGTGTTGAACTGCTGCCACGCCAGGAAGACGACCATGATCCCCCATCCGACTGCCTTGTGGGGACTGAGCGCCTGGACGAAGATCGCGAGCGCCGCCAGCAGCAGCATGTCCCACGTTCCCGGCAGCACGTGCCAGAGCAGGTACTTGCCCAGCTCCAGCTGCGTGTATCCCAGCGACAGCTGCAGGACGATGGAGGCGGCGACGCTGGTCAGCAGCATGGCCATCAGCACCAGCCCCATCGCCAGCGTCTTCGACACTACGAACACCCAGTTGGGCATCGGCGCGGCGCCGACCAGCTCGTGCATCCGCCGGTCGCGTTCGCGCCAGACGAGCTCGCCCGCGTAGAAGATGGCCACGATCAGCGGCGTCATCCCCATGCCGTCCGCGATCTCGGGGATCATCGACAGCGTCGTCGGATACGTCGGGCGGCCGTCCGGGTCGCGCTGGGTGGTCAGCACGAGCACGGTGATGTACAGCCCCCACGCCATCAGGACCACGAATGCCGGGCTCAGCACCACCTGCCTGATCTCGAACCGCGTGCGCATCCACAGCATCGCCCGCAGCGCCGCGTTGCCGTGCCGGGGCGCGGGAAGGGCCACACGATCCGCCACCTGCGGCGCTTCCACGGCCTCT
>NZ_DATBNB010000381.1 GCF_036554565.1 Longimicrobium sp.
CGCTGGTGGCCTACCTTGCCTCGCTGCACCCCACGAATGCGCAGGTGAGCCTGAACTACCTGGACCTGGTGACGCGGCAGACCGCGCCGCTCTCCACGCTGACGCTGGACCAGATCGAGCCGATCCGGGAGTCGCCTTCGACCACGCTCGAGGTGGGCTACAAGGGGCTGCTGGCCAACCGGGTGCTGCTGGCCGCCGACGTGTGGTGGTCGCGCAAGGAAAGCCTGGTGACGCCGCTCACCATCCAGACCCCCCTGGTGCTGCTCAATCCGCAGCAGCTGGGCGCGTACCTGGTGCCCCGCTTCATGGCCGACCTGGGCTACTCGCAGGCGCAGGCCACGGCACTGGCCGGGCAGCTGGTGCCGGCGCTGGCCCAGGTGCCCCTGGGCGTGATCTCGTCGCCCGACGTGGACGCGCGCAGCGCGCAGGCGCTGGTGACGTACGTGAACGTCGACGAGAACATCGACCTCTGGGGAACCGACATTTCGGCCACCGCGCTGCTGGGCAACGAGTGGGAGCTCGCCGGCTCGGTGTCGTTCGTCAACGAGAACAAGTGGGAAACCGACAACGCCGGCCTCGTGACGCTCAACGCGCCGCGCTGGAAGGGATCGGTGGCGCTGGACTACGACAATGACGATACCGGGCTGTTCGGCGAGGTTCGCATGCGGTACAACGACACGTTCCCGGTGAACTCGGGCGTGTACATCGGCACCCGCTGCCTGAACGCGCCCGACGCGGTGGCGAACCCGCTGCAGGAAGACTGCGTGCAGGCGTACACGCTGTTCGACCTGAACCTGGGCTACCGGCTGCCGATGGTACACGGCGCCACGCTGAACGTGCTGGTGAACAACCTGCTGGCCGAGGACTACCGCCCCTTCCCCGGCTCGCCCACCATGGGCCGCATGCTGGTCGCGCGCATCAAGTACGAGTTCTGACCCGCTTCTGATCGAGAGAAAGGAGGGGGAGCCCGGGTACCGGGCTCCCCCTCCGCGGTTCCGATATCATCCGCGGAATTCGTGCGATGGCGTATTCCGTGCTTTTGCTTGCCGCTCCATCGCACTCCTGACGCTGTGCCAACGCCTTGCAATGCGCGGCTGTTGGCGGGAACAGAATCCCGCTTGACACCGGGTGGATATACGGAATCTTTGTAGGGTCATGATCCCGTTCGTCCATCCGCGCCCCCCCGTTTCCATCCCATGCGATCACATCATCTGGTGCTGGCGTCCCTGGCGGCGGCGGCCGTGCTGGCCGGCTGCTCGGGCCCCGGCGGCGGCGACACCTACCTGCTGGGCCTGGCCGCGCCGCTGGAGCGGTCCTTCGGCAAGAACTCGCAGCTGGGCGCGCAGCTGGCCGTGGACCAGATCAACGCGGCGGGAGGCATTCATGGCGACAGCCTGAAGCTGTGGGCCCTGGACGACAAGTCAGAGGACACGGCGGCCATCGCGGTGGCCGAGCGGTTCTACGACAACCCCGACGTGCTGGCCGTGGTGGGCCACGCCACCTCCGGCCCGCTGATGGACGCGGCGTCCGTCTACCAGCGCGGGCTGGCGGCGGTGGGCACCAGCGCCACCAGCACCGAGATCGCGGGGCTGGGCGAGTGGATCTTCCGCGTGGCATCGAGCGATTCGGCCAACGCCGCGGAGCTGGCGCGTTCGGCGGCGGGCGCGGGGCGGCGCGTGGCCATCCTGTACGCCAACGACGACTACGGGCAGAGCCTGGCGGAGGTGTTCGGGCAGGCGCTGGAGAACACGGGGGTGACGCTGGTGGGCCGCTTTCCGTACCTGGAAGACATGAAGGACTTCACCCCGTACATCCGCGCGCTCAAGGCGCGCGGCGCCGAGGTGGTGCTGGTGGCCGGGCTGGAGACGGGCGCGGCCACGCTCATCCAGCAGGCGCACCAGCTGGAGTGGATGCCGCGCTTCATTGGGGGAGACGGGCTGGAGCCGCTGGCGGAGATGGGCGAGCGGTACAACGGCACGCTCGTCGGTGTGCTGTACCACCCGGACATGTCGCCGCGGGCGCGGGCCTTCGCCGAGGCGTTCCGGGCCGCGTACAAGCGCGAACCCGACTCGTCGGCCGCCACCTCGTACGATGCGGTGCAGCTGATTGCGCGTGCGCTTCGCGAAGGCCGAGCGAGCCGCCAGGGGATCCGCGACTACCTGGCGGGGGTGGGGCGCGAGGGCGGTTCGGAGCGGTACGACGGGGTGGCCGGCCCGGTGTCGTTCGACGCCAACGGCGACCCGGTGGGCAAGCCGGTGGCGCTGGTGCGGATCGAGAACGGCCGCTTCCGCCTTCAGCAGGCCGCCCAGGTCGCGACGCGGTGAGCGGCACGCTCACCGCACCTGCCGAACCGCGCGATGTCATCCCGACGGAGCGGCCCCGCCGAACCTGCCCATTCGCCATACTCCGCAGCGACGGAGGGATCCGCCACACACGCCGGGCGCGCCCCACGGGCCTCCCCCACACGAGAACAAGCCAGTCCGCGCAGGCGGACTTCGTGTGCTTGTTGCAGCGAATTCATTCGCCCGTGGGGCAGGGCCAGAGCGACGACCTTGGCAGTGCTGGGAGGCGTTTCGACCGGAGCCGGCGCATGCCTCGGCTGCCCTCTCCCCCGGCCCCTGTCCCGCAAGCGGGAGAGGGGAGAATTCGCTCGCGCTCCGGCCGGCTTGGCGCACCCGACTCGCACGTGCAGTCCGCGAAGGCGGACTTTGGGCCCTTGTTGCCGCGACTTCAGTCGCCCCTGGAGGGCCGGGGCACCGATGATCATAGCGATCCCACGCAAGCCGAGGCCTCTGGATTGGTCACCGCTGCCGCGTCCAAGGTGAAAGGCTTCCTCGGCTAGATCCTTCGCCCCGCGAGGATCGGTTTGCGGGACGGTTCGGTGCGCCTGGGGCTCAGGATGACAGGGTTCGGCGATGGGACGAGTGACACTTCGGTGCCGCCATCACCGACTGCATTGCCGCTCAAGCCCGCCACCGATCCGCGTCCCCGCCCGTCACCGATCCCGTCAATCGCCCGTTACCGGCCATCGCCCTAGCCCGTCACCGATCTCCATCCCCACGCCGATCGGCGATGGCCTCGATGCGGGAGACGACTGTCTCTCGGTGGTCGGGGCTGCGCAGCACGATCAGGATCGTGTCGTCGCCGCCGATGGTGCCCACGATCTCCGGCCATCCCGCACTGTCGATGGCCACGGCGATGGGCTGCGCGCCTCCCACCAGCGTCTTCAGCACCAGCAGGTTTCCGACACCATCCGCACCCACGTACAGGGCCGGCAGCAGGCGGCTGAGCGTGGGCGTTACGTCCGCGCCCCCGACGGGCACCACGTAGGCGCTGCCGCCCTGGTCGTCGGGCGCCTTGATCAGCCCCAGGTGGCGGATGTCGCGCGAAAGCGTGGCCTGCGCGACCTCGATGCCGCGCGCGGCCAGCAGCTCTCGAAGCGCCTCGTGCGAGGGAACGCGGTGCGTGCGCACCAGTTCCAGGATGGCGGCGTGGCGGGAAAGCTTCAAGGCACGATTCCCATCGTTGGGGCGAGTCGATCGACGGCCGGAATATAGCGCGGCGCGGACGCGGATTGCCACACGCTGCCGCGCCGCTGTCATCCTGCTTGCGTTTCCCTGCAGACACGGACACCCGACATCGTGGCACTTCCCGGAGCAGCCACTTCGTCGTACCTTATCCGCCATCACGGATTCGTTCAGTTGGCCCACTGCCGCGGCTTCCACGCATCGGCAGCCGTGGCCATTTGCGCTCACTCCCGCCGCGTACCAGAGGTGTTCATGGCCCGTCTTCGATCGTTCCGCGCCGTCCTGCTGGGCGGCCTGTTCTCCCTTGGCCTGGGCGCGTGCGACACGCCGATGGCCACGGGCCGCATCGCCCCGGAGGGCGGCCCGCTGCTGGCCACCGTGCCGGCGAAGGGCACCGCCGCCACGCTGGATGTCGCCAGCTGGAACATCGAGTGGTTCGGCAGCAGCACCAACGGGCCCGCGAACGAGACGCTGCAGGCCAGCAACTCGCGCGACATCATCGGCGGCACCGACGCCGACATCTGGGGCGTGGCCGAGATCGTGGATCAGGCCGCGTGGAACAGCCTGGAGTCGCAGCTCACAGGCTACACGGGGTTCCTGGCCAGCGAGTCGCACGTCACCAGCGGCTCCACCTACTACGGTTCCACCGAGCAGAAGGTGGGCATCCTGTACAAGAGCAGCATCGCCACGCTGCTGGGCGCAAAGATCATCCTTACGGCATATGACGCCGACTTCGCGGGGCGCCCGCCGCTGGAGGTGAAGCTGCGCGTTACGCTGAACGGCGTCACGGAGGACATCGTCGTCATCGTGCTGCACGCCAAGGCCTTCAACGACGACGCCAGCTGGCAGAAGCGCCTGAACGCCAGCAACGCGCTCAAGTCGTACCTCGACACCACGTATCCCACGCAGAAGGTGATCGTCGTGGGCGACTGGAACGATGACGTCGACACCTCCATCACCGCGGGCAGGCCGTCGCCGTACCAGAACTTCGTGGACGACGCGGCGGACTACGCGTTTCCGACCAGGGCGCTTTCGCTCGGCGGGATCTCGTCGACGGTCAGCTACACCGATATGATCGACCATCACCTGAACACCAACGAGTTCACGGCCGCGTACGTGGCCAGCTCGGCGGAGGTGTACCGGGTGGATACGTACGTGGCGGATTACGCGAACACCACCAGCGACCACTATCCCGTGCTCAGCCGCTACACCATGGGCGGAGGGGGCGGCACCACGCCCTCGGTGACGGTGACGGCGCCGAACGGGGGCGAGTCGTACGCGGGCGGCAGCAGCCAGAACATCACCTGGACGTCGGCGAACGTGGCTAACGTCAAGCTGGAGTACACGCTGGACGGCAGCGCGTGGACGACCATCACCTCCAGCACCGCCGCGTCTGCCGGCACCTACGCGTGGACGGTACCCAACAGCGCGACCACGACGGCG
>NZ_DATBNB010000382.1 GCF_036554565.1 Longimicrobium sp.
GACGACCTGCACCGCGACGGGCAGACCACGTGGGAGGGGGTGCGCAACTACCAGGCGCGCAACTTCCTTCGCGACGACGCCCAGCCGGGCGACCGGGTGCTGTATTACCACAGCAATGCCGATCCGCCCGGCGTGGCGGGGCTGGCCACGGTGGCGCGCGCGGGGTATCCGGACCCGACCGCCCGTGATTCCGGGAGCGACTACTTCGATCCGAAGGCGTCGGACCAGGACCCGCGCTGGTACATGATCGACGTGGCGTTCGCGGAAAAGTTCCCGGCCGTGGTGTCGCTCGACGCCCTGCGGCAGACGCCCGGGCTGGAGAAGATGCTCGTCATCAACAAGAGCCGCCTTTCCGTGCAGCCGGTTACGGATGAAGAGTTCGAGATCGTGGTGAGGCTGGGGCGAGGGGGAAGTGCGTGAGTGCGTGAGTGCGAAAGTGCGAAAAGGGCCGCGACGGGGTGTCGCGGCCCTTTCGTTGTCATCCTGACGGAGCGGCCACGCCGAACCGGCCGGCCCGCCGAGTCGTGCAGCGACCGAAGGATCCGCCACACACTCCGCGTGACGCGCCGACCCGGCCCCGGCACACACCGCCAGCAGGGCTCCGTGCCGCTGCCGCGCCCGGGCTGAGAAGTGACGCAGGCTAGATCCTTCGGCCCGCGAGGGCTGTCGCACGGGCGAGTCCGGTGCGCTCGGGCCTCTGGATGACAGGCTGCCGGCTCAGCCGAAAGCCGGGCGTGCCACACGCCCGCGGCAGCACCGAGGCAAGCCAATCCACGAAGGTGGATTTCGTGTAGTCGTTGCAGCGAATTCATTCGCCCGTGGAGGCGTGGTTCGCAAACGGCCTGGGTCCCCGCCGCGTCGGCTTTGGCGCCCCATCGGAGTGTGTGGCGGATCCTTCAGTCGCTGCGTAGATCAGTGCGGCGGCGGGTTCGGGGTGGCCGCTCCTTCAGGATGACGTGCCAAGGCCTTCTGGCGCTCACGGACTCACGCACTTCCCATCCCCCGCGGTACAATTCATGATCTCCTGCGCACCCGGGGGCGGGAGGCGGAACCAGACCCGGGGCGCACGATGGCGGAGACGACGAGCGGAGCGGGCGGCAGCGCGGGAGACCCGGTTCTGGCGGCGCTGGACCAGGCCGCCGCCGCGCACCGCGCGCGCGAATCGGAGTGGCGGGCCCATCAGACGGCCACCGAAGAGGCGCTGCGCGAGGCCCAGGCGGCCCTGGAAGCCGAAGAGGCCGAGTGGACGGCCGCCCGCGCGCGGCTGGAGGCCGACCTGGCGATGGAGCGGGCCCAGGCCGAGCGCCACCGCCACCGCGCCGAGTGCCTGGAGCGCGCCCTTCGCGAAATCCACGGCGCGCTGTTCAGCGGCGACGTCTACGCGCTGATCCTGCGGGCGTGCCTGACCATTACCCAGGCATCCCGCGGCGTCTACGTGACCAGCGCCGCGGGAAGCGACCGCCTTCGCGTGCGGGCGGCGATGGGGATGACGGGGATGGAGCTGGGCGATGCGTCGCCCACCATCGCCGCGCTCTGCCGGCAGGTGCTGGAATCGGGCGAAACGCTGGTGAGCAACGACGGACGTCCCGCCGGCATTCCGGCGCCCGGAAAAGGCGAGCAGTTCCGCAACTTCGTGGCGGCCCCCGTGGTGCTGATGTCGGACCTGCACGGGGTGATCATCGCAGGCGACCGGCAGAGCGGCGAGTTCGACCACCAGGACGTCGATTCCCTGCTGGCGGTGGGCGACCAGGCTGCGGTTGCGGTGCGCAACCGGCGCCTGGAGCGCGAGCTGCAAAAGGCCTATCTGTCGACGGTGAGCATGCTTGCCGACGCCATGGAGGCCAAGGACCCCTCCACGCACGGGCACTGCGAGATGGCGTCGCGGTATGCGCGGATGGTGGCGGAACGGATGGAGCTACCCTCGCACGAGATGGCGGTGGTGTGCTACTCGGCCCTGCTTCACGACGTGGGGAAGATCGGCGTGAGCGACGGCGTGCTGAACAAGCCGGGGCCGCTGCTGCCGGAAGAGGTGGAGCTGGTGAGGGCGCACGTGCGGGTGGGGCACGACCTGCTGATCACGGTGCCCGCGCTGGGCCCCGTGGCCGACGTGGTGCTTCACCACCACGAGTGGTACGACGGGAGCGGGTACCCGGACGGGCTTACCGGGGAGAAGATTCCCCTCGCCGCGCGCATCGTGTCGGCGGTGGACGCGTACTGCGCCATGATGACGCGCCGCAGCTACAAGGAAGCCTACTCCGCCGACCACGCCCGGGCCGAGCTGGAGCGTTGCTCCGGCACCCAGTTCGATCCAACGGTGGTGCAGGTGCTGCTGGAGGTGCTCGACGATCCCCGCGCGGAGGACCAGGACGAGGACTACGACGCGGAATGCGGGCTGCTCCCCAGCTTCGTTCCGCTCACCGAGCGCGGGGAGCTGGCGGGGATCACTTTCGGCTAGCGGGCCGGGCGGCGGCTGGCGCGCCCGTCGTACAGGCGCCGGTCGGCCAGGCGGATCATCTCCTCGGCGCTCGCCATGTCGGGCGTGTAGGCGGCCACCCCCGCGCTGATCCCCACGCGCCCGTCCAGCCGCTTGCGCAGCCGCTCCACCAGCAGGTGCCCGCCCTCGGCCGTGCCCCCGGTCAGCAGCGCCAGGAACTCGTCGCCGCCAAAGCGCACCACCACGTCCGACGCGCGCGCTTCTTCGCGCAGCGCCTCGCCCACGGCGCACAGGAGTTCGTCGCCCGCCTGGTGGCCCAGGGTGTCGTTCACTTCCTTGAAGCCGTCCAGGTCCAGCACCACCACGGCCAGCGGATCGCCCCGGCGGGCCGCGGCCCACGCGTGGGCCAGCATCAGCTCCATGTGGCGGCGGTTTCCCAGCCCCGTCAGCGGGTCCGTCAGCGACAGGGTGCGCACGTCTTCCAGCAGCTTCAGCCGCCGAAGGGCCATCTGCGCCTGCAGCGCCAGGGCGCGCAGCACGTCCCAGTCTTCCGGCTCGAAGATGCGCTCGTCGCGGCGCTCCGTGAGCACCAGCACCCCTTCGCCGCCCACCGGCACGTGCGCGACCAAGGCCGTGTGCGGATCGCCGAACAGCGCGGCGGCGCCGGGAATGGCGCCCCCCGGGCGCGCGTCCTCCGACAGGATCAGCCCGGGCTCGGCGAAGCGGTCGTCCCAGGCCAGGCACACCCGCGCGCGGCAGGCACACGGCTCGGCGGGCATGGGCGCCCGCAGCAGGCCGTTGGGCTCGCGCATGAGCGCCACCGACGTGTGGGCGCCCACAATGCGCAGCGCATGGTCCGCCAGCGCGCGCATCACCTGGCCGTCGTTCTCGGCCGCGTTCAGCTCTTCGAAGTAGACGATCAGCTGGTCGGGAAGGCGCTGGCGCTTTTCGGTGCGCAGCCGCTCGCGCATGAACACCGCGGCGCCCACGGCGGCCCGGTCCATCAGGTCGGGGTCGTGCCGCCCCTGAGGAACGCGGCCGGCCACGGCGCCGGTCACCAGCACGCCCTCGCCGTCGGGGCCGTCCAGCAGCAGCACAAGGTCTTCCCCACGCTCCACGCGCTCGGGAAGACCCACGTTCATCTCCATCCGCTCGGGAGAGATGTCGCGACGCCGGTTGGTGCGACGCGTGGCGACGTCTCCGCCGGAAATCCAGCCGGTGGGCCGCGCCATCACCAGGCGAAGCCGCCGGTCATCCGTCCGCCGCACCTGCATGTGTGACCTCTAGCGAAGAGCCAGGCACCGTGCGTCTCCGCGCGGCCGCTCCAGCGTGCCTATGTCGTTATCATTTCAGAAGATAACTGAATCTACACCTGTTTACATTTCCGGTCAACGGGCGTCCCTTTCCGGGGACGGGAGCGCCGCGCGGGGGTCCGCCGAAGCTCTTGCGGAGAAGCGCCGCCTGGCCCGCGTGGTAGGCGTAGTGCTGGGCCGTGCCGTGCAGCATCACCGCGAAAGACACCCCCGCACCCAGGGGACGGTCGCGTTCGTCGCCCACTCGCGAAGACAGTTCGCCCGGGGGAAACGCCTCCACGGCGGCGAGCAGCTCCCCGTGCGCGGCGGCCAGGCGGTCCAGCGCCGCGCGCCAGCCCTGCTCGCCACCGGCGAACGCCGGCCAGTCACCGTCCTCGGGGTCCCGCGCCACGCGGTCGGCGAGGCGCCGGGCGACCTCGCGCGACCACGAGGCCAGGTGCAGCACCAGTTCACCGATGGAGTGAGCCCCCGGGAAAGGACGTGCGGCGGCCTGTTCGGACGTCACGCCGTCGAGGACGCGCCGGAGCGGATCGCCGTGCCAGGGATCGCCGTCCCAGGCGCGGCGAAGCTCGTCGAGAATGGCGTCGCGCTCGACCGCGCTCACGCGGTTCCGTGGCCGTGCAGCTGGCGGCCGCCCATCACGTGAATGTGAAGGTGCGGCACGGTCTGCCCGCCCTCGTCGCCCACGTTGATCACGACGCGGTAGCCGCTCTCCGCCACCCCCTCCTGTTCCGCCACCTTCTTGACCACCATCAGCAGGTGTCCCGCGAGGGCGTGGTCTTCGGAGGTCAGGTGGGCGATGGAGGGGATGGGCTTGCGGGGGATGACCAGCACGTGCACCGGGGCCGCGGGGTGAAGGTCGCGGATGGCAATGCAGTGCTCGTCCTGGTAGACGAAGTTGCCCGGGATCTCGCCGTCGATGATGCGCGTGAAGATCGTCTTGTCGGCCATGCGTCGTCGCCTCTGGGATGGACGGATGCGGTGCAGCGGGGCGGGAAATGTAGCGATGGCGGATGCAGGGCGGAACAGGACTGGATCCGTATTACCGGGAGATGGTGAATCGCTGCAAAAGCAAAAAGCCTCCCCAACGACGGGAGGCTTCACCTGCACGCACGCCGCACCTGCCGAAGCGCGTGATGTCATCCCGATGGAGCGGCCACAGGAAAACTGCCGACACACCAAATTCCGCAGCGACTGAGGGATCCGCCACACACTCCGGGCGCGCCACACGCCCCGCCCCACACCGAAGCAAGCCAGTCCGCGCAGGCGGACTTCGTGTGGTTGTTGCAGCGAATTCATTCGCCCGTGCAGGGCCGAG
>NZ_DATBNB010000383.1 GCF_036554565.1 Longimicrobium sp.
CACGCAAGCTGCCGATGCCGGACACGCTGATGGGCCGGCTGCTGCAGTTCGTCGTCGCGCACGAGGTCGGACACACCCTCGGCCTCCAGCACGACCAGATCGGCAGCTCGACCTACCCCGCCGACAGCGTTCGCAGCGCGAGCTGGGTGCGCCGCATGGGGCACAGCCCGAGCATCATGGACTACTCGCGCTTCAACTACGTGGCGCAGCCGGAAGACCGCATCCCGCTGGAAGACATCGTTCCGCGGGTGGGGCCGTACGACAAGTACGCCATCATGTGGGGGTACAAGCCCATCCCCGGCGCGCGCACCAGCGACGAGGAGCGCCCCACGCTGGAGCGGTGGTCGCGGATGCAGGACACGGTGCCCTGGTACCGCTTCTCGGCCAACAACGAGTACGGCGCCTTCGGCACGCAGAGCGAGGCGGTAGGCGACGCGGACCCGGTGAAGTCCACGACCCTGGGCTTCCGCAACCTCGCGCGGGTCGTGGGCTACATCCCCGCCGCCAGCACGCGCCCGGGTGAGGACAACTCCGACATGCGCGAGCTGTACGACCGCACCGTGCAGCAGTGGTCCACCGAGGCCAACCACGTGGCGACCATGGTGGCCGGCGGAACGGTGCAGTACAAGTCGGGGAGCCAGCCCGGCGCGGTGTACGCGCCCATGCCGGCGGCGCGCCAGATGGAGGCGGTGCGGTTCCTGAACGAGAACGTCTTCCGCACGCCGCAGTACCTGATCCGGCCCGACATCGCCAGCCGCATCGAGGCGGGGGGAATGATCAACCGCATCAACGCCGCGCAGGTGCGGGTGCTCAACACCCTGATGGACGACGGACGCCTGAACCGCCTGCTGGAGCAGGAGGCCCTGGGCCGCACGCGCGACCTGGTGTACCCGCTGGGGAACATGCTGGGCGACGTGCGCCGCGGCATCTGGTCGGAAATCGGCACGGCGCGCCCGGTGATCGACCCGTACCGGCGCGAGCTGCAGATGGACTACCTGGCGCTGATCGACCGCAAGCTGAACCCGCCGGAGACGCCGGCCGGCGCCACGCCGCAGCCCACGTTCCCGGGTGCGCCGCGCGTGATGCCGCTGTCGGAAGACGCCAAGTCGCAGCTTCGCGGCGAGCTGGTGTCGCTGCGGACGGAGCTCACGCGCAGCCTGCCGCGCGCGGGCGACCGCGCCACCACGCTGCACCTGCAGGGCGCGATCAACCGGATCAGCGACATCCTGGATCCGAACGACTGACGCGGACCGTGCGTCGCCGTCAGGCGCACGGACGGAGTCAGGTAGACGCGGCAGCCGCGGACGATCTCGTCCGCGGCTGCTCCTTTTCCACCGAGGCGCACGGGCAGTCCGCCGGGCGTGGGGCAAATCCTGACGGAGATTCCGGATCTTCTCCTATGCGCGTGGGGAGGTGCTGGAGGGTATCGTAGGGGAGCAGGTGATGGATGCCGTTGCGCTCACAGCCCGCTCGTGGAGATGCAGATGATGGACGACACCGCCGTCGCCCGGCCGAATGCCTGGATCATCCTCGCCGGCCATCCCGACGCGCCGGCACACCTGACGTTCGAGCGCTTCTCGCGGTGGTCGCGGCTGTCGCGAACGATGTTGTGGGCGTTTACGTGGTTCGTGTCGACCGTGGCGACGTTCCTCATCACCGCCTTCGACCCGTTCATGACGCTCATGCCCTTCTTCGTGGGCGCCGTGATGACGTTCAGAAGCTGGCAAGGCAGGTTCCGGGTAACCGCGTTCCAGGGCGCCTGCCCCCGCTGCAACAAGCCCATCGAGATCAAGCCCGGCTCGCGGATCGCATCGCCGCATCCCCTCGTGTGCTACGGCTGCCACTTCGAGCCGACGCTTCACCTGGCGGCCTGAGTCAGCCCACGCACTGGTAGAGGAGAACCAGCGCCACCAGGGGGATGATGATGTGCGTGAGCAGGCGGGTGGGGTGCGTCCATTCGACGATGTGGTAGCACCGGTCGCACCAGGCGCCGGTGTAGGGCACCGGGCCGGGAAAGTGCCGCGTGTGCCCCGCCCCGCCGCATCGCTCGCAGGTGCCGCAGCTGGTGTCGCCGTCGCCGCAGTAGCAGCCGCGCGCGTTCTCCATCATCGTCCGTCCAGCAGGGCCTCCAGCCGCGCGATCAGCTCCGCCTGCGCGGGGTTGATCTTTTCGCGCGCCGCGTCCGGCGTGAACCAGGCGCAGCGGTCCACTTCGGGAAAGGTCAGCCACCGTCCCGAGCCGCGCGGCCACTCGGTGCGGATCTCGTTGCTGGTGACGGCCTCCGCGTCCGCGTCTCCCTCCCACGCCCAGGCGTGAACCGTTTTCTCCGCCTTCTGCCGGATGGCCCCCAGCGGCAGGTACGGCTCGGCCGGCACGATCCCAGTCTCTTCCTGGAACTCCCGGCGCGCCGCCGCCAGCGGCTCTTCGCCCTCGTTCACCTCGCCCTTGGGAAGGGTCCAGGCGCCCGCGTCCTTGTTCTTCCAGAACGGGCCGCCGGGGTGGGCGAGAAACACCTCCAGTCCGTTCGGACCGCGCCGGAAGAGCAGCATCCCGGCGCTCTCGGTGGCGCGCTTCGCCATCAGCGGGCCTGCGGAAACTGGCTCACCGTGGCGGCTCGGGTGCCGCGTTCGCGCTGTCCCGCTGGTACTCCACCACTTTCACATTCCTCCCGGCGCGCGCCGTCACCGGACAAGCGTTCGGAATGGGAACCGGGGTGCCCGTCGATTCGGATCGTGGGATCGCGGCGGTATACGGAAGCGATCCGCCGGGCGCAATCGGCATGCGGTCGTTCGTCTGGCACGCCGTGCCGCGGAACGAGGCGATCGCCGCGCCCTTCCTGGCGGCGCTCGGCACTTCGAGGCGGCGGACGAGCTTCCCGGCCTCGTCGGCGGGCGCGGGCGGTGGCGTCTGGCGCGTTGCGCAGCCGACCGCGACCAACAGCATGAGCAGGGCGGGACGTTGCATGAGAGACCTCCGCGACAGGTTCATCACGTCAATCTGCCGATTGGATCAGGTGCCGAGCCGGGAGCTTTGTTGCACTGGATCACAGTTCCCGCTCCATCGGCACGAAGGGCACGCCGACGCCGTCGGGGAGCGTATCGATAATGCGCTCGCCCGCCACGAAGCCGAAGGCGCGGTACAGCGGCTCGCCGGGTAGGGTGGACATCAGCGCCAGGCGCCGGAACCCTGCCGCGCTCGCCGCGTCCACGCACGCCTTCATGATCGCCGAAGCGATGCCCCGCCGCGCCCATGCAGGGTGTACGAAGAAAGCGCGGATGCGCGCCGCTTCGCGCGCGGGGTCCAGCGGTGGATCGTCGGCCGCTTTCATCTGGTCGCCGCCGTACAGCGTCCGCCGCCAGCTCCACCCGCCGCAGGCCACGATCTCGCCCTGCGCCTCCGCGACGAAGTAGGTGCCGTCGGCGATCAGCTGCGTGTCTGGCCCGAAGACGTAACGGATGGCGCTGCTTGCCTGCTCGGGCGTGTAGAAGCCAGCGCTGAGCGCCTCGGCCGAGAGCGGAATCAGCTCGCGGATGGCGGGCAGGTCGGCGGGCGTGGCAAGGCGCAGCGTGAACACGGCGTCAGTCTTGTCCGTCGGCGAGCGGGAGCGTCATCACGCGATCAGTTTGCACGTCGCTGCCCACGACGAAGGTCGTGGAGCCCACGTCCGTGAACCCGCACTTTTCGTAAAAGGCGATGCCGCGCGGGTTGCGCTCCCACACCTGTAGCCAAACCACGTCCCCGCCCATCGCCCGCGCGGCGGCGATGGTTTCGGCCATGAGCTGCCGGGCTGCGCCACGGCCGTGGAACGGAGTGTCGATGTAGAATCGCCGAATTTCCACCGGGTGGCGGCCCGCGACGCCCGGCGGCGTAGCGATGTGCCGCAGCTGCGCGTACCCGGCCAGCGAGCCGCCTGCTTCGGCCAGGAGCGTGATCGCTCCGGGATCACGCAGTTCCGCCTCCTGCTGCGGCGCTCCGTACGATGCCGAAAGGTACGCGGCCAGGTCGCCGGGATCGTTGTACGCGCCGAAGGTTTCCTCGAACGTGCGCGCGGCGAACGCGGCCAGCGCGGCGGCGTCAGCGGGGGTGCCGCGGCGGATGGAGACCGGAAGGGAGTCGGCGGAGGGCTGGGTCATCGCGGAGCACGGCGTGGGCGCTGGGTTCGCCCTACGGTATTCGCGCGGTCGGATCGTGGCAAGGCGCCCAACGTCGATCGTGGTTCGACGGGGTGCCGGTGCATGCTGCGGGAGCCCCCTCCCCCCGGCCCCCGTCCCCCGCTGCGCAGGGGAGGGGGAGACCTGAATTGCGCTTCGGCTCGGCTCCGCGCACTCGACCGGGAACGTGAGCTTGGACGCGTGCGCTTCGGCGGACTCGGCGCAGGCCCCTGGCAGCCCTCTCTCCCCGGCCCTCTCCCCCGCAAGCGGGGGAAAGGGAGAATTCGATCGCTCATCGGCTGGCCTTCGCGCACCTCACTGCGTGTGCAGTCCGCGAAGGCGGACTTTGGGCCGTTGTTGCCGCGACTTCAGTCGCCCCAGCAGGGCCAGTGCGGTGCGCCCAGGCTGGCCCCGCGCACCGGGCTGGCTCCCTTCCCCCGCGGCTGTTTGCGGGGGAAGGGTTGGGGATGGGGGGCGCCGGCCCGAGCACCGAGCCCGACCTGACGCACCCAAAGCCCGAAGTGTACCCCTCTCCCACGCTGTTTGTGGGAGAGGGTGGACGAGCCTAGGCGAGGACGGGTGAGGGCCCCACGGCAGCCGAGGCCCGGGCTTCCGTGACCGCTGCCGCGCCCCGGCTCGTACGTTCCCGCGGCTAGATCCTTCGGCCCGCGACGGGTGTGCCACGGGCCGGTGTGGCACGCCTGGGCCTCAGGATGACAGGGCTCTCGCTCACGCTGACAGGAGGGTGCGCCACACGCGCCTGCTCAGCCACATCGCCGGTCTGGTGCGCGCCCCGCGTGTTTCACGCCGAGCGCCCGCCGATCTGCTCGCGGGCTCCGGCCAGGACGCGCTCCACCTCCTCGAGGTCGTTGTCCTGCGCCGCCACTTGGGCCTGCCGCATGGCGTCGAAAACGGCTTCGGGCACGCCCTCCCACTCATCCGTGAGTGCGGAGTGCGTGAGAACGGCGATGTTGGAGCCGGCCATCCCGGCCAGTTCCGTGATCGCCTCGGGCAACTGCTCGGGATCCGCCGCAGCGGCCAGGGCGGCGCGCACGGAGGCGAGCGTGTGGTCGATGGAGGCCAGCAGCACGGTTGCGGTAAAATCCACGTCTCTTCCTCTCAGTTGCGGTTCACGATTCGGCGCCCGCCGATGCAGAAGACGAGCCGGGGTGGATCAGCGGCGCACGGCGGTCAGGTCGTGGATCAATCGCCGCACCGCCTCGGCCTTGCCGGCGCGCTCCAGCGCCGCCCACAGCCGCGCCACCGTCTCCGTATCCACCAGCCCCGGCGCCACGCCCAGGTCGGGGCCCGCCAGCCCCTCCGCGCGCCGGAAGGCATCCACCGCGGCCACCGCCTCCTGCGTGTAGACGAAGGCCGTGCTGTCACGCGCCAGCTCCGGCTCCCCGGCCCGATAGTGCCCCAGCGCGTGCAGCATCAGCTTCAGCTGCCACACGTCGGACCCGGCCTGCTGCTGCAGGGTGCGGAAGCCCAGCGTTTCGGAGATGGTGTTGTAGATGCGGCGCAGCTCGGCCACGGGCTCGGCGTGTTCGCACACGTTGATGTCGGCCGTGGTGCCGTCCGGCCGGCGCGAGCGGCCCGGCCGGGGATCGGCGACGACGACGGCAGCGGACTGAGCGCGGCCCTTCCGCGCGTCGCCGCCCGCCGCCTGCCCGGCCGCGAGCGCGTCGATCAGCCGGTCGGCCAGGTGCCGGCCGCTGGAGGCGCTGGCCTCGAAGGCGGCCGCGACGGAATCCAGCACCGCCGGACCCACGAGCAGGTTGCCCTGCGTAACGAAGTTGCGCCCGGCGCGGTGCCCGGCCCACGCGGTGGTGCCCGTGCCCGTGTGCTGCGCCGAGCGACCGTCCCGACCGATCACCCCCACCTGCCGCCGCGCCGCCAGCGAGTCGCCCGCGAGTGCCTGGCGTAGCGCCTCCTCCGGCGCCACGCCGCGCTCCAGCAGGGACAGCAGCTGCGGCCCGTACTCCACGCGCGTGGTGGCCTGCGTGGCGACGGCGCCCACCCCGGCGCGCACGTGGGGCACGGCGTTGCCCACGCACGGCACGCGCGTGGTGACGGCGACGCCCACCTCGCCCGTGGCGGGATCTACGGCCGCGATGGAGAAGGTGCTGAAGCTCAGGCTTTCGCCCCAGGAGGCGGGCTCCTGCGCGGCGGCGGGCGCGGCGGCCACGAGAAGCGCCAGGACTGCAATCCGGTGCATCGAGACGATTCCGGTGTGGGTGAAGGATTGTCGATGTTTCACGCAGAGGACGCAGGGGTGAAAAGAGAGGCCGCAGAGAACTTCATCCGTCCCTCTGCGTCCTCTCCGTCTTCTCTGCGTCCTCTGCGTGAAACTGTTCTTTTCGGCGTTCGGTGCAGGATCGGCGCCCGCCGTCAGCCGGGACGCGCGGTGGGACGGGCGCTGCGCCCGGGGCGGGCGCCGGTGTGCTCGCCACCGCGGATGACAGCGACGCCGTTCACCCACACGTGCGGAATGCCCAGCGGGTACTGGTGCGGCTTCTCGAACGTGGCCTGGTCGATGACCGTATCCGGATCGAACGCCACCAGGTCCGCCCGCGCGCCGGGGGTAACCGTGCCGCGGTCATGCAGCCCCACACGGCGGGCCGGGAGCGCCGTCATCTTGTGGATCGCCGTCTCCAGCGGCATCAGCTTGCGCTCGCGGACGTAGCGGCCCAGCACGCGCGGGAAGGTGCCGTACGTCCGCGGATGGGGAACACCCGTGGAGAGCGGGCCGTAGGGCGCCCACGCGCCGCCGTCGGAGCACACGGCGGCGAGTGGGTGCGCCAGGCTGCGCTCCACGTTCTCCTCGCTCATCCCGAAACCCACCATCCCCACCCGGTTGCGGTCGTCCACGATCAGCTGCACCAGGAGGGCGAAGGGCTCCACGCCGCGCTCCGTCGCCAGGTCTCCCAGCCTGCGGCCGCGCGCCCAGGCGAGCGCGTCGGAGCCGGTGGAGGTCACCTGCACGGAGTTCCAGCTGCCCAGCTGCGCGATCTTGTCGCGGACGGCGCGCTCCAGCCGGCCACGCTGGGCGGGGTCGCGCAGGCGGGCGAGGAAGGCATCCGTTCCGCCATCGCGCGCGCTCACCGGGAAGAGGTTCGCCAGCCCCGTGCTGTAGGCCACGTACGGGTACACGTCGAACGCCGCGTCCACCCCCGCGCCGCGCGCCTGCTCGATGGCGTGAAGCGTGGAGCCCGCCTTCCACCAGTTGCGCCCGCCCTGCGCCTTGAGGTGCGAAATCTCCACCGGCACGCCCGCCACGCGGCCGACGTGGATGGCCTCTTCGACGGCGGCGAACAGCCGGTCGTCCTCGTTGCGCATGTGCGACGCGTACGGCAGGCCCGTGCCCGCCAGCGCCGTGGCGAGCTCCACCAGCTCCGCCGTGTTTCCGAACGCGCCGGGGGTGTACTCCAGCCCGCTGGAAAAGCCGCAAGCGCCAGCCGCCACCGCTCGCGCCACCTCGTCCTTCATCCGGCGCAGCTCGGCATCCGTCGCGGGGCGGTCCTGGTGGCCTATCACCCGGGCGCGGATGGTTCCGTGGCCCACCATGCTGGCGACGTGCACGGCCGCCCCGTGCTCGTCCATCCATCCAAAGAACCCGGCCAGGTCCCGAAAGGGCAGGTCCAGGCCGCGCCCGCGATACTCCGCCCGCATCTCCTGGTAGTGTTCGTCCGTCCACGGGCCGATGGAGCTGCCGTCCTGGCCGGTGACCTCCGTCGTCACCCCCTGCCGCACCTTGCTCTCGGCGCGCGGGTTCACCAGCAGGTTCAGATCGGTGTGCGAGTGGATGTCGACGAAGCCGGGGGCCAGCGCCAGACCTCGCAGGTCCGTCTCCTCCACGCGCCCCACCTGCAGCCGCGGCCCGACACCGACGATGCGTGCGCCGTCCAGCGCCACGTCGGCCTCGCGCGGCGGCGCGCCGGTGCCATCGTACAGCAGGGGGCCTCGCAGCACGTGGGTGGCGGAATACGGTTGCGCCGCCCAGATGGCGCGCTCGGGAAAGAGCGCGAGGGCGGCGCTCGCTTGCAGAAAGGTGCGGCGATCCATCGTCATCTCTGGTGCGTCGGTTCATGGCCGGACCTCGGCCGGGGAGGCGCTGGCTCGGCAGGCGGGGCGAGGACCTCGGCCGTGGTGACCCTGCCCGCCACGAACTCTATCAGCACGGGCAGGCGGTAGGCACGGCGGAGCGCATCGCAGCGGGCCATCACGTCATCCCTTGGCTGTGCGCCCGGCGAGTAGACGGTGATCAGGATCCATCCGCCGTCGGGGCTCTCCATGAACCCGACGCCCTGCGCGTCGGGGACCAGCCGCATCAGCATCCCGTGCGCCTGCTCCCGCCGCCGCTCCACCTCGCGCAGGCTCCACGGCGCATCGTACGTGATGACGACGGGCACGTCCGCCGCGCGGCCGGCGAGCTTCAGCGGCGGGACGCGCTCCGTTCCGGTGAGCGCGACGACGTGGCGATATCGCCCCCCGCGCCCATCCAGGCCGGTGAACGCCAGCCGGTCGCCGTAGCGCTCGCGGACGTAGCGGTTGAGCCAGTGGCTGTCCGACTGGATCTCGCGGATGCGCGGCCGCTGGTCCGGCGTGATGGCCGGCCACGAATCGACTTTCACGAGGCACGGGCGGCCTGGAACCTCGTACGGCCGCGTGGCGGCGATGGCGGCCGCGAGCGCCGGCTCGTACGGCTTCGGCATCATGTCGGCGCGGGTATCGGACGCGCGGGATGCGGCTGCGCGACGATCCGCTCCGGGCTGCTGGCAGGCGGCAAGCGCGGCCAGGGCGGCGATGGCCCCCGCGATCTTCACTCGCCGGCCGGTATCGGGAATCGGCATGATCGTCGTCCCGCGGGAATGCGTCTCCATCACTCGCGCACGCCGCGGCGCTGCGGCATCGCCGTGTGTACGCCCTGATGCGGGCGTCGGGTCCGCCGTTTGACGCGGACCGCGCGCCACGTATAGCATAGCCACTCGCCTGGAGCCGCGCAGCACATCCCTCACCCCTGCACCGCCGATGTCCGCAGAAGCCCGCGCCCTTCGCCCCGCCCCGTCCGCCGAGCCCTTCTACGTCCCCACCGGCGACGAGGTGGTGCTCTTCGAGCGATGCCACGCGCGCGGCCTTCCGGTGATGCTGAAGGGTCCCACGGGGTGCGGCAAGACGCGCTTCGTGGAGCACGTGGCGTGGCGCCTGGGGCGGCCGCTGGTGACGGTGGCGTGCCACGACGACCTGTCCGCCAGCGACCTGACCGGCCGCTTCCTGATCCGCGGCGGCGAAACCGTGTGGGTGGACGGGCCGCTGACCACGGCCGCGCGCGCCGGCGCCATCTGCTACCTGGACGAAGTGGTGGAGGCGCGGCAGGACACGGTGGTGGTGATCCATCCGCTGACCGACGACCGGCGTCTCCTTCCCATCGACAAGACGGGGGAGATCATCGAGGCGGCGCCCGGGTTTCAGCTGGTGATCTCGTACAATCCCGGGTACCAGCACGCCATGAAGGACCTGAAGCCCAGCACCCGCCAGCGCTTCGTGGCCCTGGAGTTCGATTTTCCCTCGGCGGAGCGCGAGGCGGAGATCGTGGCGCGCGAGGGGGGCGTGGACGTGGGGCTGGCGAGGCGGCTGGTGCGCCTGGCCGCCGCGGTGCGCCGCCTGCGCGACCAGGGGCTGGCGGAGGTTCCCAGCACGCGCCTGCTGGTGGCCACCGCGCGGCTGATGGCGGGCGGAATCGGCGCCGAGGCGGCGTGCCGGGCCGCGTTCGTGGCGCCCCTCAC
>NZ_DATBNB010000384.1 GCF_036554565.1 Longimicrobium sp.
CCGGTTCCTGATGGGCGTGGACCTGCGCAAGGACCCCGCGGTGATCGAGGCGGCCTACAACGACGCGGCGGGAGTGACGGCCGAGTTCAACCGCAACATGCTGCGCGTCGTCAACGCGCAGGCCGGGGCCAACTTCGACGTGGACGCCTGGGAGCACCGGGCGTCGTACAATGCGGCGGACCACTGGATCGAGATGCACCTGGTGGCGCTTCGCGACCAGGTGGTGAGCGTTCCCGGTGCCGGCACGTTCTCCTTCGCGGCGGGCGACACCATCCGCACCGAGATCTCCGCCAAGCACGACCGTGCCAGCGTGGACGCCCTGTTCGCCGCCTCGGGGCTGCGCGTGGACGAGTGGACGACGGACGACGACGCGCTCTACGCGCTGGTGCTGGCATCACCGGTGGCGTGAGCGGAGCGATGACGCTGGACCCGGCCGCCCTGCTCGCGGACCTGCGCGAAAACTCGTTCGCGCTGTCGCCCGTCCGCTCCATCCCGCGCCCGCGCATCGGCGCGGAGGTGGAGCTGATCCCGGTCTCCGCCGATAGCGGGGTGCAGGTGCCCATCCAGGCAGCGGACGGGCCCTCCACGCTGCCGCTGTTGCGCCGGTTCGCGGAGCGCCACTGCTGGCGCGAAGAGCCCAGCTCGTACGGCGTCCCCAGGTTCGTCCTCCCCGATGGTGGGATCATCACGTACGAGCCGGGCGGGCAGATCGAGCTGAGCGCCCCGGCATGTCCGTCCGCCACGGCCCTGGTCCAGAGCCTTCGCGCCACCGTCGTGCCGCTGATCCGGGAGATGCGGGAAGACGGCGTGGAACTGCTGTCCGTGGGCATCGAGCCGCGGAACGGGATCGAAACGGTGCCGCTGCAGCTACCCGGCGCGCGCTACGTGCGGATGACGGAGTTCATGCAGGCGCTCGGTACCGGCGGCGAGCGGATGATGCGGCAGACCGCCGCCATGCAGATCAGCCTGGACTTCGGGCCAGATCCGCTCGCGCGCTGGCGGGTGTGGAACGCCATGGCGCCGTACGTCACCGCCATCTTCGCCAGCTCACCCGTCTACCGCGGCGCGCCGACGGGGGACCGCAGCTTCCGCGCGCGGGTGTGGCGCGAGCTGGACGGCGGGCGAACGGGCTGCTTCACCTGCGCCGATTCCGTGGGCGAGTACCTGGACTTTGCCCTGCGGGCGCCGGTGGTGATGTCGCCGGGGCCGGGCTTCCTTCCCTTCGAGGAGTGGAACCGGCGCGGGTGCGTGGGGATGGACGACTGGCACCTGCACCTGACCACGCTCTTTCCCGAGGTGCGCCCCAAGGGCTTCGCCGAGGTGCGCTCCGCCGACGCCGTGGCGCCGGAGTGGTACGCGGCGCCCCTGGTTCTGCTGGCCGGCATCGCCTACCACGCCCCCAGCCTGCGTGCCGCCGCCGATCTCCTGGGCGACCCCGATCCCGCCCTGCTGATCGCCGCCGGGCGCGACGGGCTCTCCGACGGCCGCATCGCCGCGACCGCCGCGGAGCTGGCGGGCATCGCGCTTTCCGGCGCCGCCGCGATGCCCGCGTTCTTCGGCGGCGAGGACATCGACGAGGCAGCCGAGTTCTTCGCCCACTACACGCGCCAGGCGCGCTCCCCCGCGGACGACATCCTCGACGCCATCACCGGCTCCATTCCCGTCTGACGGCTGCCATCAAACGATCTGGCCGGAACCCGGTTCGTCCCTCCGGGTACGCCGCACTCCAGCGCAATCTCCCGCCTTTCCGGCCCCCCGAACACCACGGACATGAAGATCCTGCGGATCGCCGCGGCCGCGCTCGTTTGCGCAGCGACGGCAGCAACCCTGCCGCCCGCCGTCCACGCGCAGACCACGGGCGCCGCCCAGCCCCAGGGCACGGCCGTTCGCGTGTACCTGGACTGCAGCGGGTTCTACTGCGACCGCGACGTTTTTCAGACCGAGATCGCGTTCGTCACCCACGTCCGCGATCGCGGCGACGCCGAGGTGCACGTGCTGATCACCTCCCAGTCCACCGGGGCGGGCGGAACGGCGTACACGCTGGCGTTCCTGGGCCAGGGCCGGTTCGCGGGGGTGAACTCCACGCTGACCTACAACAGCGAGCCCAACATCTCCGAAGAGCGCCGCATGTCGGGGCTCGCCGGGGCCATCAAGCTGGGGCTGGTGCGCTACGCGGCCGAAACGCCGCAGGCGGCCAACCTGCGGGTGACGTACGATGCCCCGAAGACGGAAGCAGCCGCCACCCCGGCGCGCGACCCATGGAACCACTGGACCATGCGGCTGAGCGGGCGCGGCTTCTTCAACGGCGAGCAGACGTACAGCAACAAGAATTTCTTCGGCTCGGTGAGCGCGTCGCGCACCACGGAGCAGTGGAAGCTGCGGGTTTCCCTGAACGGCAGCGAGAGCGAAACCCGGTTCGAGATCGACTCGGCCACCGTGTTCACCAACAAGCAGACCGGCCGCTCGATCGACGTCCTGACCGTGCGCAGCCTGGGCCCGCACCTTTCCGCCGGGGTTACGGGCGCGGCGTCGCGGTCCACCTACCTGAACCAGGACATGGCGGTCCGCATCGCCCCCGCCGTGGAGTACAACTTCTTCCCCTACTCCGAATCCACCCGGCGCCAGCTCACCGCACGGTATTCGGTGGGCCCCGCATGGTACGACTACTCCGAGCCGACGGTGTTCGAGCGCACGGAAGAAGCGCGCGTGCAGCAGATGCTGCAGGTGGGCGTGGTGGCGCGCCA
This sequence comes from Longimicrobium sp., assembly GCF_036554565.1. NCBI lineage: Bacteria > Pseudomonadati > Gemmatimonadota > Longimicrobiia > Longimicrobiales > Longimicrobiaceae > Longimicrobium > Longimicrobium sp. Next base: position 2,745 of record NZ_DATBNB010000384.1, read on the forward strand.
GCCCTGGGGCAGCATCGACGTGGGCGCGGCGGCCGGCAGCTTCCTGGACGATTTCGCACAGAACCGCCTTCAGATCGGCGGCGGGGTGGAGCTGAACCTGTTTCGCGGCTTTTCGCTGGACCTGAACGGCTCGTACGACCGTCTTCGCGACCAGATCTACCTGGCCGCGGGCGAGGCCACCGACGAAGAGGTGCTGCTTCGGCGGCGGCAGCTGGCGACCGGCTTCCAGTACTTCGCCTCCGTGGGGCTCTCGTACACGTTCGGCTCCAAGGTCAGCCCGGTCGTCAACCCGCGGTTCGGAGGCGGTGGATCGGGCTGGATCAACTGACGCCGTCCGTCACCGAGGACGTCGGCTGATGTCCCTCCTGCGATCTGCAGCCGCCCTCGTGATCGCGCTTTCGGCCAGCGGGTGCGCGGACGCGGTACCGGCCGATGCGTCGCTCGCAATCACGCACGTGGTGGTGATCGATGGCACCGGCGCGCCTGCGCGGGCGGACCAGACCGTCGTCGTGGTTGGCGGCCGCATCGCCCTCGTGGGGCCGAGCGCGTCCACGGCGGTGCCGCGCGGGGCCAGGCGCATCGACGGGGGCGGGCGGTGGCTGATCCCCGGGCTGTGGGACATGCACGTCCACGCCTTCGGCAACGAGTTTCCGGACTTCGCCGCGCCGCTCCTGCTGGCGCATGGGGTGACGGGCGCGCGCGACATGGGCTTCTACGTCGACAGCGCGCGGTTCTGGACGGGCGAGGTGCGCGCGGGTCGGCTGATGGGTCCCCGAATGGTGATCGGCGGGCGGCTGGACGGGCCCGCCAACCGGACCCCGTGGGTGGCGCGCGCCGCCACGGCGGACGAGGCGCGGCACGCGGTCGATTCGCTCGTGGCGGCCGGCGCGGACTTCATCAAGGTGTACTCCCGGCTGCCGCGCGATGCCTACTTCGCCGCGGCGGACCAGGCGCGGCGGCGCGCGGTGAAGATCGCCGGCCACGTCCCCCACGAGGTCAGCACTCGCGAAGCGGCCGGGCAGCAGGACGGTATGGAGCACGAGGACGACCTGATGCGCGCCTGCTCCAGCGAAGACACGGCGCTGCGGCGCGAGTTCGCCGAGGCGCCGCCCGACGCGCCCCCGGCGCTCCAGCTCGCGACCATCCGCGACCACGCGCGCCGCATGCGAGCCACGTACGATCCCGGGCGTTGTGCCGCCGTGATGCGCACGCTGGCGCGCACCGGCACCTCCCTGACGCCCACACTGGCGGTCTACCAGCCGTACATGGCCCGGGGCGACACCTCGGTGATGCACCCGTCGGCGCACCGCTACGTTCCTAGGCCGATGCTGGTCCAGTGGCGCGCCCGCCTTCAGCGCGCCGGGCCCGGCGACACGTCCACCGTCGCCGCGTTCTTCAGCCTGGAGCGCACGGGCGAGATGCATCGCGCGGGCGTGCGGCTGCTGGCCGGAACGGACGCGCCGCTCCCCTACCTCATCCCCGGCCTGTCGCTGCACGATGAGCTGGCGCTGCTCGTGCGCGCGGGGCTCACGCCGATGGAGGCGCTGCGGACGGCCACGTACAACCCGGCCGCCTACCTGGGCGCCCTCGACTCCCTCGGCACCATCCGTCCGGGAAGGCTCGCCGATCTCGTCCTGCTGGACGCGGATCCACTTTCCGACATCCGCAACACACGCCGCATCCACACGGTCATCGCGAACGGGCGGGTGGTCGACCGCCCCGCGCTCCTCCGCCGCGCCGAGGCGTACGCGCGCCGCTCCGGGCACGGGTCCCGCAGGTAATCCACCCTTCAGATCGCGATTCCCCATTCCCGGCGGCCCGTGTTCCTCCAGGTCATCTCCTTTGTCGGCGCGCTCTTGATCCTCGGCGCGTACTTCTCGTACCAGCGCGGCTGGATGGGACGGGAAAACCGGTGGTACTCGGCGATGAACCTGGTGGGAGGGGCGCTGCTGGCGTGGGTGGCCACCATCGACCAGCGATGGGGGTTCGTGCTGCTGGAGGGAACGTGGGCGCTGCTCTCCATCCCGCCGCTCATCAGGCCACCTAGGCCGCCACCGGCCGCACGCGCAAGTGCGGGTGGTGCAAGGAGTTACGGCAATGATAATCCTTGACAGGAGCCGCCGGGCCATATTCTGTATGGTGCATGGGCACCGTACATCGCGAATCCGGCTTCACGTTCCGCATCTGGTCTGAAGACCACGAACCTCCCCACGTCCACGTGTGGAAAGGGGGCCGGCAGATGCTGATCAACCTTTCACCGGTCGTAGTTCGGAACAGGCGAGGAATGAAGGACAACGATGCGATGCGTGCGCTTGCAATCGTCCAGAGGGAGCGCGATAAGATGCTACGCAACTGGAGGGAGATCCATGGCACGTGAGAGGCGGCTGACGAAGGCTGAGATCCTGGAGCAGCTTGCCGCTGCCGACGCGAGGACCGCTGAAGCCGACCGCACTGAGCCACGTGCGCGCGCAGCGACGTTCGATCCGGTAACCAGGCGCGTACGCATCGAATTGAAGAGCGGCTGTGCCTACGAGTTCCCCGCTGACCTGTGCCAGGGTCTGCGGGGCGTCTCCGCCGAAGTTCTGGCGCAGGTTGAGGTGTATCCCTACGGCATCGGCCTGCGATGGGATGCGTTGGACGTCGATTTCAGTCTGCCCGGGCTCATGGCTGGTCGATTCGGTAACAAGGCGTGGATGCGGCAGATCGAGAGCGAGATGGCCGGTGATGATCCAGCGGCTGGCGCCCTCCCCAAGGCAGAACCAGTGCAAAGCGGAAGGAAGCAGCCCCGTGCACCTCGTGCGCGGAAGGTTGAGTCCGACCCGGCCGCCGCCGCATGAATAGATCTCCGGCGGGAGGGCATCCATGGTAGCTAGAAAGCGGTTCACCGAGGCGGAGTTCCTGGCGCAGATTGCCGAGGCTGACGCGAGAGCAGCGGAAGAGGACCGGACAGAACCGCGCGCTCGCGCCGCGTCGTTCGATCCCGCAACAAGGCGCGTGCGCGTCGAACTCAAGAACGGCTGCGTGTTCGAGTTCCCGGCCGACCTGGGGCAGGGTTTGCGCGGCGCCTCTGCCGAAGACTTGGCGCAGATCAAGGTTTTCCCCGGCGGAATCGGTTTACGCTGGGATAC
>NZ_DATBNB010000385.1 GCF_036554565.1 Longimicrobium sp.
CTGCTGCTCGCCCTTGGCGATCGCCACCGGCCTCGCGGACCGCCGGGATCGGGCGCCACGCAGGAGCGCATTGAGGATTCTGCCCGTTTCCACCCAATCTTCCGAGTCAGGCGTAAGCAACGCCCCATGCTCCTCCGCGTCCAGGCGGATCGACCGCAACTCGCGGACTCGCGCGGTGTCCGGTGCGCCTGCGGCAAGTTCCTGTAGTACGACGGCAGACCAAAGCTGCCGCCGAGGCAACTCCTTCGCGTCATGACGGAGGATCACGTTCGTGTCGAGCACCAGCGGCCTACTCGTCATCCTGATACCATGTCCTGAATCCGCCGGGGCCAAGCCGCGCCACGATTTCGAGCCACTCCGGACGCTGGTCCAGTTGCCAAACGAACCTGCCGGTTGAGCCTTCGACCAGGATCTCGGAGAAGTGAGCCTTCGACATCTCACGCGCGGCATCGATCGCGGTCGACTGGGAATCGTGTACGCCCAGAATCGCGTCCTCGGCGGACCGGAGCTCCCAGCCCACCCCGTTGCGGCTGATGTAGAGCCGCGGGGCATTCGGGTCCAGGTCCGCCTCGTCGAACAAGGGTTCCGGTGGAGCCTTTCGCTTCGCCATCGTTCCTCGCTGCAAGGAGAGCGCGCTTCGACATCAGGCAACGAAGATAATGGGCATTGCCGGTGCCAGTCCAGACACAAATGCGAGCGCGCTGGACGGGCCAGCGGTGCGCAGGATTGCTACGTCTCTGGCGGGAAAAGACGAATCGTGGAGCATGGAAAGAGCGGGCCGGCATCGCTGCCGGCCCGCCCTTTTCGTCGTGCTCGAAGCCCGAAGGATCAGACCCAGGTCTGCTGGATCTTGCCCACGGCCGCGATGCGCTCTTCCGCGATGCGGTCGGCGGCCACGTAGGTGGGGAGCCCCGCGTTCTCCGACAGCTCGAAGATGCGCAGCAGGGTGGTGTAGATGTCGCCAGCCTTGCGCATGGAGCGCTCGGCCGTCCACCCGTTCAGCTCTCCGTACACGTTGATCAGGCCACCGGCGTTGATCACGTAGTCGGGCGCGTACAGGATGCCGCGGGCGTGCAGGTCATCGCCATGGCGGGCCTCGGCGAGCACGTTGTTGGCGGCGCCCGCGACGATGTCCACCTTCAGCAGCGGGAGGGTGTCGTCGTTCACGGTGGCGCCCAGCGCGCTGGGCGCGTAGATGTCGGCCTCGACGCCGTAGATGGCGTCGGGCGCCACCGCCTCGGCGCCGAACTCGTGCACGATGCGCTGCACCCGCTCCTGGTCGATGTCGGTCACCACCAGGCGGGCGCCTTCCGACGCCAGGTTCTGGCACAGGTAGTAGCCCACGTGCCCCACGCCCTGCACCGTCACCCGCTTGCCGCTCAGGCTGTCGGAGCCGTACTTGGCCATGGCCGCCGCCTTGATGCCGCGGTACACGCCGTACGCGGTGACGGGCGACGGGTCACCCGACGTCTGCGCGCGGCCGGTGACGTGTTCCGTCTCCATAGCCACGAACTCCATGTCGTCCACCGACGTGCCCACGTCCTCGGCCGTGATGTAGCGCCCCTTGAGCGTTTCCACGAAGCGGCCGTGCGCGCGGAAGATCTCCTCGCGGTTGGTGCTGCGCGGGTCGCCCAGGATCACCGACTTGCCGCCGCCCAGGTTGAGCCCGGCCACGGAGGCCTTGTACGTCATGCCGCGCGACAGGCGCAGGGAATCGATGTACGCTTCCTGGTCGTTGTTGTAGTTCCAGTACCGCGTGCCACCCAGCGCGGGGCCGAGCACCGTGTTGTGGATCGCGATGATCCCCTTGTAGCCGCACGAAGGCTCCTGGCAGAACACCACCTGCTCGTGGTCGTGCTCGCCCATCAGCGAAAAGAGTTCCATGCCCGTTTCGGTCCAGTGTAATGCGTGTGGGTGGGCGCGGCGGCGGGCGCCCGCGCCGGCGGGGCGGGGCCCCGGCGGCGGATCAGGTGTTCGGCCGGGTTCCGGCGGCCTACCGGTACAGCGCGCGAGCGATCACCGTCCGCTGAATTTCGCTCGTTCCCTCGTAGATCTCCGTCACCTTGGCGTCGCGGAACAGCCGCTCCACCGGGTATTCCTTCACGTAGCCGTATCCGCCGAACACCTGCACGGCCTCGGTGGTCACGTACATGGCGGCTTCGGAGGCGAACAGCTTGGCCATCGACGACAGCTTCGCCTCGGGCCTCCCCGCGTCCTTGGCGGCGGCGGCGCGCATGACCAGCGAACGGGCGGCCTCCACGCGCATAGCCATGTTCGCCAGCTTGAACTGCATCCCCTGGAAGGCCCGGATGGGGGTGCCGAACTGCTTGCGCTCGTCGGCGTAGCGCACGGCGTGCTCCAGCGCGGCCTGCGCGATTCCCGTGGCCACGGCGGCGATGCCCATCCGTCCCCCGTCCAGCCCCTGCAGCGCGTAGATGAACCCGAGCGACGGGTCGCCCAGCACCTGGTCGTCGGGCACGAACAGGTCGCGGAAGGCGATGCCCACCGTTTCGGAGGCGCGCTGCCCCATCTTGTCTTCCTTCTTCCCGACGATGTAACCCTCCGCGTCCGTCGGGATGATGAAGGCGCCGATGCCCTTGGCCCCGCGCCGGTCGTCGGGCGTGTCGGTGCGGGCCATGGCCACCACCACGTCGCCGAAGCCGCCGTTGGTCACCCACGCCTTGGCGCCGTTCAGCACCCAGCCGCCGTCCACGCGGCGTGCCTGCGCCGCCATCCGCGCGGCATCGGAGCCCGCGTCGGGCTCGGAGAGCGAGAACGCGCCCAGCCACTCGCCGCGCGCCATCGGCATCAGCCAGCGCTCCTTCTGCGCGTCGGTGCCGTGCGCCAGGATCATCTGCGTGGGCAGCGAGTTGTGCACGCTCATGGCCACGGCCACCGAGGCGTCGCCCCGGGCGATCTCCTCCAGGGCGATCAGGTACGTGGCCGTGTCCATCCCCAGCCCCTCGTACTGCTCCGGAAGCAGCATTCCCAGAAAGCCCAGCTCGCCCAGCTTCTGCACGACCCCGCGGGGAAAGTGCGCCTCGCGGTCCCACTCCTCGGCGTGGGGCTTCAGCTCCCCCTCGGCGAACTCGCGCGCGAGGTCCCGGATCTGCTGCTGCTCTTCGGTCATTACTGCCCGTTCAAGTGGTGAGGCCGCTCGCGCGTGCCCTCAGTACGCGTAGAAGCCTTCGCCCGTCTTGCGGCCCAGCTTGCCGGCGGCCACGTACTTCCGCAGCAGCGGGCACGGGCGGTACTTGTCGTCGCCCAGGCCGTCGTGAAGCACCTGCATGATGGCCAGGCAGGTGTCCAGGCCGATCAGGTCCGCCAGTGCCAGCGGCCCCATCGGGTGGTTCATCCCCAGCTTCATCACCGTGTCGATGGCCTCGCGGTCCGCCACGCCCTCCATCAGGCAGAAGACGGCCTCGTTGATCATGGGCATCAGGATGCGGTTGGACACGAAACCCGGGTAGTCCTGCGCCTCGGCCACGGTCTTCCCCAGCTTTTCCGACGTCGCCACGATCGTGCGCGTGGTCTCGTCCGAGGTCGCCAGTCCGCGGATGATCTCCACCAGCTTCATCACGGGAACGGGATTCATGAAGTGCATCCCGATCACCCGGTCCGCCCGCTTCGTCCGCCCGGCGATCTCGGTGATGGAGATGGACGACGTGTTGCTGGCCAGGATGGCGTGCTCGGCCGCGACGGCGTCCAGCTCCTGGAAGATGCGGAACTTCAGGTCGCGGTTCTCGGTCGCGGCCTCGACGATCAGGTCTGCGTCCGCGGCGGCCGAAAGCTCCGTGGCGGTGCGGATGCGCCCCATCGCGGCGCCCTTCTCGTCTTCGGACAGGGCGCCCTTCTTGATCTGGCGGTCCATGTTGCCGCCGATGGTCTTCAGCGCGCCTTCCAACGCCTCGGCGCGCACGTCGATCATCGTCACGTCGTAGCCGCCATGGGCGAACACGTGCACGATGCCGTTGCCCATGGTCCCCGCCCCGACTACCGCGACCTTCCGGATCTCCGCCATTTCGCTCTATCTCTGTTCAAATTCGGCCGGGGTCGATGGCCCGCGCCGGGTTTTCTGTCGATTCAGCGCAGCGCCACCCAGAGGGCGACGTACGTCGCGAGAAGCATGGCGCCGGTGACGATGGTCCACACAGCCGCGTTGGATGTATAGGCGGCGCGGCGCTCCTCGCGCTCGGAGGCGCGATCGATCGCCTGCCGAACGCCGCCCGCGTCCACCACGTCCCGCACGCCGATGGACCGCTTTCCGGCGATCAGCCCGCTGGCGCCGAAGAGCATCATCATCACGCCGGCCGTGAACACCATCAGCAGCCACACGTGGTCCCGCTCCAGCGCCCGGTCCATCCCCAGCGCGCGGAAGGGGAACAGCACCGGCACGAGCGCGGAGAACACGATGGCGACCGCCGCCGCGCTCCCCCAGAACCGTTGCGCGGAGCTCACCGCCACCCCTCACCGATCCGCGCGTCCACCAGCGGCCGCAACTCGCGCATCCGCGCGCTCTCGCCGATCCGACGCGTCCGCATCAGCCACGCCGTGCCGAGCGCGAGCGTGATCGTGGCCGCGACGCCGGCCTCGGGACCGAAGGCACCCCCCGTCCACCAGTCGGCCCCCGTCTCGTGCGCGTCGTAGTACGGCGCGTCGAAGAGGCGCAGCCCGCTGACGGGAAAATCCAGCAGCCCCGACATCGCCCAGTTCCATCCCACGTGCACCGCCGTGGCGAACCACAGCGAGCGGGTGCGAAGGTAGGCGACCCCAAGCATGAACCCGGCCAGGAAGATGTTCGCCAGCGCCAGCGCGGTGACGTTCGGGTTGCGGCCGTGCACGTACGTGAACAGCGCCGACGTCACCACAAGCGTGGGCCACGTGCCGATTCCCTGCACCAGGACCTGGAACGAGTACCCCCGGAAGAGCACCTCTTCCAGGG
>NZ_DATBNB010000386.1 GCF_036554565.1 Longimicrobium sp.
CGCCGCGCGGCACGGACTGGATGCAGTTCCGCAACCAGAAGTGCAACGCCCTGCGGCTGCGCGTCACCGACCGCGACGCGTACCAGCCGGTGCTCACCGGGCTGGTGTTCCTTTCCGAGATCCAGAAGATGCACCGGGCCAACCTGGGGATGGGCCCCATGCTGCAGATGCTGGGGAGCCGCTGGGCCCCCGAAGCCGTCCGCCGCCACGACGACCCGCGCGACATCTACCGCCGCTGGGAAGCCGAGAACGCCGAGTGGAACCGCGTGCGCGAGAAGTACCGGCTGTACCCGGCGGAATAAGACGTACACGCGCCCGGCATGCCCACGACGCGCCTGCCGGAGCGCGCCTTGTCATCCCGACGGAGCGGCCACGGCGAACCTCCCCGCGCACCGTCGATGGCAGCGACCGAGGGATCCGCCACACACTGATCGAAGCGCACCGACAGCCGCGGCGCGCCTCCCGCAGGGCTTCAATTTCACGCGCACAAACCTACCGTAGGGCGATCGAATTCTCCCCTCTCCCGCTTGCGGAGAGGGGCCGGGGGTGAGGGCAGCCGGGGACTGCGCCGGCCTCTCCGACCCGCACCCAAACCTCGCCAGCGATCCCGCGCTGAACACCGCACCTCAGGGCACGCGCCGAGGCCTCCGCTTCGGTGACCGCTGCCGCGCCCAGGCTGTTACCCGCCCCATGCAAGATCCTTCGGCCCGCAGGGGATGTGCTGCGGGCCGGTTCGGTGCGCCTGGGCCTCTGGATGACAGGCTGTGGTGTTCGCGGCGGGACGGCGCTGGCCTCGCCGACCCGCACCCAAACCTCGCCAGCGTTCCCGGCCTGAACACCGCACCTCAGAGCACGCGCCGAGGCCTCCACTCCGGTGCCCGCTGCCGCGCCCGGGCTGATACGTGCCCCATGCAAGATCCTTCGGCCCGCGTGGGATGTGCTGCGGGCCAGTTCGGTGCGCTTGGGCCTCTGGATGACAGGGTTTGGCGTTTCGCAGAGTTGTGGGTGACGAACCGGACTGGCTCCCTTCCCCCGCGCAGTTTGCGGGGGAAGGGCTGGGGATGGGGGGCGCCCGACGCATGCAACCACTGCCCGTCGAACCACCCCGTACCCTCGGAAACGACCTACCACTCCCGCCCGCGCCCCAGCACCCGCTCCCCCTCCAGCGCCGCATCCAGCCCCCACCGCGCGCCCGTGGCCCGCTGAACGTCGCGGACGCGATACAGCACCTGGATGTACGCCACGTCCTCGGGGGTCGGCTCGTCCGCGCGCAAATCGGGGCAGCGCAGGATGTCGGCGGCCACGGACCTCCACTCGCAGGTGTGCCCCGCCCCCAGCGCATGAAGCAGTTCGTGGCCCACCAGCTGCCAGCCCGGCCCGTTCGTCAGCGGCCCGGCGCGCTGAAGCCGCATGGTTCCGTACTCCACGACGCCGCCCTGGCTGAGCACCGTCGTCAGCGCGGCGGCCCGTACGTCACGGTCCACCAGCACCAGCAGCACGTCGTTGGGATCGCGGTCGTCGTCCTCGGGCTGCACGTCGGCGTAGCGCGCGGGGCGGAACAGGTCTTGGCCGAACGTATCTTCCACCCCCTGCGTGATCCGCCAGAAGGTGGACGAATCCGGCGCGGCTCCACGCGGCAGGGAGTACTCGCGATCGAACGCGATCCGCAGCGGAAACGACGACGATCGCCAGCTCTGGAACCACATGGGCCCGTAGGCCCCGTACACCCGCAGCCAGAACGAGCCGCATCCGGGGCACACGGCCGTCCGCGCCCGGGCGGGGCTGATCTCCACCTCGCGCCCCGCGTAGCTCCCCGCCGGAATCCGCCAGCGGCGCGGAACCAGGATGATGGCCTGCTCCCGCCGCGCCGAATCTGCCCGGAACCGCACCAGCGCCGGATGGTGGGTGCGCGCGGTTACGTCGGCCGCGTCCACCGCCAGGTCGATCGAATCGCCCCCCGCCGCGCCGACGGGCACCTCGAACCGCCCCGTGGAATCGACCGCCGCCGAGTCTACCCGCGGCAGCGTGTCGCCCGCCGCACGCCACCGCACGTACGCACGCATCTCCGGGCGCGGCAGCGTGTCGGGCGAAATCACACGCCCGCGCACCACCGTCTGCCCCGCCGCGGGTGCGGCGGTGAGCAGCAGGGCGAGCGCGGCGGCGATTCGGGCCGGCGAGGGTCTGGACATCGGCGATGGACGGCGCATGTTTCTCCTGCGCCTTCTCCGCATCCCGCGTTCCCCCTCCGCCTCAGCCCGTTCGACCATCATGGAATTCTTCATCCTCATCGCCGCCGTGGTGATCATCGCCGGCGTCGCCAAGGCACTCGACAGCAGCACGCCGGTCCACCCGCGCCGCCGCGTCCGCGCCCTGAAGGCCGCGCGTCCGGCGCCGGCCGGGAGCACCTCGGCCTACCTCGACACCTCTGATTCCTTCTCGTCGCCTACGATGACGTCCTACGACTCGTCGGCGGTGGATCCACAGCCGCTGGACGACCACACCCGGAACACTGATTCCGGCACGTCGTGGGATGGAGGCGCAGACGGCTGCGCCCCTGCCGATTCCGGGTCGTGGGACAGCGGCGGCGACAGCGGTGGTGATTTCGACAGCGGCGGGTGCGATTCTGGCAGCTCTGACTGAAGACGCTGCTCGCTTCCGCGATCCACCCGAACCGAATTTCACGATGCGCATCCGCCTGACCTCGTTCCTGCTCCTTCTTGCCGCACCCGCCGTTGCGCAGGACGGCAATCCGCCCTCGCTCTCCACGTTCAGCATCGTGGCGTGCGATCCTGTGAACGGCTTCCTGGGCGTGGCCGTGCAGTCGCGCGTGGTGGGCGCCGGCTCCATCGTTCCCGCGGCGGCGGCGGACGCGGGCGCCATCGCCACGCAGGCGGCGGCGAACGTTTCCTTCAAGCGGCGCGGCCTGGAGATGCTGCGCGCCGGGCGATCGCCCGAAGAGGTGCGCGCGGAGTTCGTGCGGACGGACCCGGGCATCGCCCGGCGGCAGTTCGCGGTGATGGACAAGCAGTGCCGCGTGGCCCCGTTCACCGGCGACAGCGCGCAGGCGTGGGCTGGCCACCGCAGCGGCCCCAACTTCAGCGTTCAGGGCAACATTCTCACGGGGCCGGAGGTGGTGGATTCGATGGCCTCGGCGTTCCGGGCGGCGGAGGCGGCGGGGCGCCCCTTCGGCGAGCGGCTGCTGGCGGCGCTCAAGGCGGGGCAGGCGGCGGGCGGCGACAAGCGCGGGCGGCAGGGGGCCGGGATGCTGATCGTAAAGGCCGGCGCGGGCTACGGCGGCGGTGACGACGTGTACGCCGACCTGCACGTGGAAGATGCGCCCGAGCCCATCCTGGAGCTGGAGCGCGTGTACAACGTGTGGATGACGCTCTTTCATCCCGACGAGCACTTTCTGCCCAACGGCTCGCAGGCAGTCACCGCGCCCGGCGGCCCGCACATCTGCGCGCTGCGCAACCTGCTGGCACGCGCGGGGCACGGCACGCCCACCGAGGCGCAGTTCTGCGCCTTCGACGAAGAGGTGATCCCCGCGCTCAAGGCCTTCCAGCGCGCGCAGAACCTGCCCGTCCGCGCCGCGCTCACCCCCGAAACCGCCGCGCGGCTGCGGCAGGTGACGAGCGCACGACCGTAGAGGACGGGATCACGCGGAGGCGCGGAGAACGCGGAGGAGCGGAGGGCGCACTCCTGCTGTTCTCCGCGACCTCCGCGCCTCCGCGTGAGATCGCAGTTCAGCGGATTCTCAGCCGTGCGGCCCCACGTTTGCGCAACGTGGGGCCGCTTTGCATCACGTGAATGAGCCTGGAACGGCGGGGGGGCGGATGGTGATCGGCAAACTGCTGCGGCGAAACAGCATCCTGGGCGAGCGCGAGGCCGAGCTGCGCGCGCGCGAACGCGAGCTGCTGGACCGGCTGGCCAAGGCGCTCGACCGCTTTGGCGCGGACGTGGACCCGGACGACCGCAAGCACTTCGACCAGGCGCGCGAGCAGCTTTCGGGGCTGTTCCTGCTGGTGATCGCGGGCGAGTTCAACAGCGGCAAGAGCAGCTTCATCAACGCGCTGATCGGCGAGCGGGTGCTGCCCGAGGGCGTTACCCCCACCACCGACCGCATCAACATCCTGCGCTGGGGCGACACGGTAGAGGAAGAGCTGATCGAGGCCTACCTGCTGGAGCGCACGCACCCCGCGCCCCTGCTGCGCGACATCAACATCGTCGACACGCCGGGCACCAACGCCGTCCTGCGCGAGCACGAGGAGCTTACGCGCGACTTCGTCCCGCGTTCGGACCTGGTGCTGTTCGTCACCTCCGCCGACCGCCCGTTCACGGAGAGCGAGCGCACCTTCCTGGAGCAGATCCGGGCCTGGGGCAAGAAGATCGTCTTCATCGTCAACAAGATCGACATCCTGGGCGCTGAAAGCGACCGCGGCGAGGTGCTGCGCTTCGTGCGCGACAACGGCACGTCGCTGCTGGGGGAAGAGCCGCTGGTGTTCCCCGTGTCGGCAAAGGGGGCCATGCAGGCGCGCCAGGGAGGCGACGAGGCGGCGTACGCGGCAAGCGGCTTTCCCGCGGTCGACGACTTCCTGCTCAACACGCTGGACCAGCAGGAGCGCATTCGCCTGAAGCTGCTGAACCCGCTGAACGTGGGGCTGAAGCTGGCTTCCAAGTACAAGGAAACGGCGTTCGAGCGATTGAAGCTGCTGTCGGAAGACGTGGCGACGCTTCAGAACATCGACGCGCAGCTCGGCGCCTTTCACCAGGAGATGCTGCGCGACTACGGGCCGCGCCTCGGCCGGCTGGATTCGCTGCTGAGCGACATGGAGGTGCGCGGGCTGAACTTCTTCGACGCCACCATCCGCATCACCAAGGTGCGCGAGCTGATGCGCAGCGACACCGTGCGCGTGGAGTTCGAGCGCCAGGTGATTGCCGACACCCCCAAGCTGATCGACGAGGAGGTAGACCGCATCATCGACTGGATCGTGGAGCGCAACCTGAAGCTGTGGCAGGACATCGGTGCCTACATCGAGCGCCGGCAGATCAACCGCCATCGCGAGGGGATGATCGGCGAGGTGGGGCGCGGCTTCAGCTACAACCGGCAGGCGCTGCTGGGGTCCATCGGCAGCACGGCGCGCGAGGCGGTGTCCAGCTACAACCGCGACGCCGAGGCCCGCAAGCTGGCGGAAGAGGTCCGCGGCGGCGCCGGGACGACGATGATCGCGGGCGTGGGGGCAATCGGCCTGGGCACCTTGGTGGCCACGGTGATCACCGGCGCGGCGGCCGACCTCACGGGCATCCTGATGACCACGGCGCTGGCGGTGACGGGCCTCTACATCCTTCCCGCGCGGCGGCGGCAGGCCAAGGAGGAGTTCAGCAAGAAGGTGGCGGACCTGCGCACCAAGCTGGACGACTCGCTGACGCGGCAGGTGCACGCGGCCATCAGCGACAGCCAGGAAAAGGTGAACGAGTCCATCGCGCCGTACCGCCGCTTCGTGGAGGTGCAGCAGCAGCAACTGAACGAGGCCCGCGGCGAACTCGTCGTCGCCGAGGACGCGCTGCTGCGGCTGCGGACGGAGATTGGGGGGAAGTGAGTGCGGGAGTGCGTGAGTGCGGGAGTGCGCGAGTGCCGGAGTGCGCGGAGTGCGCGACCGAGCCTGTCATCCTGAGGCCCAAGCGCATGGCACTGGCCCGTAGCACATCCCACGCGGGCCGAAGGATCCAGCCGCGGAAGGGGAACAAGCCCGGGCGCGGCAGCGGGCACCGTAGCCGAGGCCTCGGCTGCCGTGGGGCCCTCACCCGTCCGCGCTGACACGCGTCCACCCTCTCCCACAAACAGCGTGGGAGAGGGGGTACACTTCGAGGGTTTGGTGCGTCGGGATCAGCTTGGTGCTCGGGCTGGTGCCCCCCATCCCCAACCCTTCCCCCGCAAACTGCGCGGGGGAAGGGAGCCAGTGCGGCTCATCACACATAACTCCTTGCAACCCCACAGCTTG
>NZ_DATBNB010000387.1 GCF_036554565.1 Longimicrobium sp.
TGGCGGTCTCCCATCCGCCGGAGCTGCCAGTTGCCGATCTCCCGCGCGCGGTTCTCGTCCATGTCCATCAGCACGTCGCCGCGGCGGTTCTGCAGGCGGACGCGGCCGTTGGTGGTGCGCACGTTCACCGCGTCCGCCGCCAGCCCGCGCGTCCGGCCGCGGGAAAGCGCGTTCTGCAGCGCGTTCGCTCCCGAGCGGTTGGGTGTGCGGGCCCGCGTTTCGGACTCGCGCTTGGCCGACGAACCCCGTCCCGCCGCGTTCCCGTTGCCATTCCCAGAGCCGCGGCGCTCGGTCCGCGCGGAGTTATTGCCCCGCGCTTCGCCATCGCGCCGGGTGGATGCGCTTCCTCGTTCCGTCCGGTCGGCCTGGTTGCCGCGGGGGCGATCCGCCTCCGCGCGCCCACGGCCCTCCTGCCGTTGCGCGCCGCCACGGGCGCGGGACTCGATCTGCCCTCCCCGGCTGCCCCGCGCCTCCGTCTGACCACCGCGGCTGGTCTCGGCTTCCCCGCCCTGCTTGCCCTTGCCGGCGCCCTGCTGCTGAACGCCCAGTACGGACGGCGCGGCTGCGGCTTCGCCCGCCAAGGAACTCGCGGAAAGCGCGACGGCCGCGGCCAGCGTGAGTGCAATCCTGTTCATCGATGTGTCCCCGGAACGTGTGTCTTAGGCCGGCCGCGGTTTGCGCGCGCGCCAGCAGGGTCCTGCTGCGCAAGGATGTTGCCGCGCGTAGAGGCGAGAGCCATCTTGCGGGCACATCGTCGATCCATGCGCCACCCGTACTCTCCAGACGACGTGCCCGCTCCCACGTCACCTTCGCGCTCCCTCGCCGGCTCGCTGCGCGTCAGCCAGCCTCGGGGGTAGCCGTGCAGACGACCCTCTACCTGCGCGAGGTTGCGCTGCGGCGCGCGACGGTGCCCTCGTTCGACGAGTACCCGTTCTCCCTTCCCGCCATCCGCGGGCTGGACGAGCTGGAGTTCAGGTCGCCCGTCACCTTCCTAATCGGCGAGAACGGCTCCGGAAAGTCGACGCTGCTGGAGGCGATCGCATCCTCGTGGGGCTTCAACCCCGAGGGCGGCAGCCGCAACATGATGTTCGCCACGCGCCCGTCCGAGAGCGGGCTGCACGAGCACCTGCGGCTGACGCGCGGGACCAAGCGGGCGCGCGACGGCTTCTTCCTCCGTGCCGAAAGCTTCTACAACGTGGCCACGGAAGTCGACAAGCTGGAGATGACCGGCTGGTACGGCGGAAAGTCGCTGCACGAGCAGTCGCACGGCGAGTCGTTCCTGGCCGTGTTCATGGACCGCCTGTTCGGGGCCGGGTTCTACATTCTGGACGAGCCCGAGGCCGCGCTTTCGCCCTCCCGCCAGCTTTCCGTGCTCACCCGCATCAACGACCTGGTCAGCGAGCAGAGCCAGTTTCTGATCGCCACCCACTCGCCCATCCTCATGGGCTATCCCGGCGCCGACATCCTGCTGCTGGACGAAGACGGCATCCGCCGGGTGGACTACGAAGAGACGGAGCACTACTTCATCACCCGCGAGTTCCTGCAGAACCGCGAACGCATGCTGTCGCAGCTGTTCAGCTGAACGATCCATCCACCGACCGAGCGGCCATGGGCACCAGAGACCCGCGCATCGACCAGTACATCGAGAAGTCGCTCCCCTTCGCGCAACCCATCCTGCGGCACCTGCGCGAGGTGGTGCACACCGCCTGCCCCACGGTGGAAGAAACGATGAAGTGGAGCTTTCCCCACTTCATGTACCAGGGGATGCTGTGCAGCATGGCCTCGTTCAAGCAGCACTGCGCCTTCGGCCTGTGGAAGGGCTCGCTGATCCTGGAGCAGGGCGGCGACCGCGCGCGCGACGCCATGGGCCACTTCGGGCGCATCACCTCCGTGGACGATCTGCCGTCGGACGAGATCCTCACCAGCTACATCCACACGGCGATGAAGCTGAACGAGGAGGGCGTGCAGCCGCCCAAGGCCCGCAAGACCGGCAGCAAGCCCGAGCTGGCGGTACCCGACGCGCTGATGGACGCGCTTCGCGGCAATCCGGCGGCGCTGGCGGCGTTCGAAAAGTTCAGCCCCAGCAACAAGCGCGAATACGCCGACTGGATCGCCGACGCCAAGAGCGACGCCACCCGCCAGCGCCGGATCGACCAGGCCCTCGAGTGGATCGCCGAGGGCAAGTCGCGCAACTGGAAGTACGAACGCAAGTAAGCTCGTCCGCCCCTGTCTCTTACAGCCCGACAAGATGCCTGCTGATTCTCTCGCTTTTCTTCCCGCGCACGAGCTGGCGCGCCGCGTCCGCGCGCGCGAGGTGTCACCCGTGGAGGTGCTGGACGCGTGCATGGCGCAGGTGGAGCGTCACAATGGCGAGATCAACGCCGTCGTGACGCTCAATCCCGGCGCGCGCGACGAGGCGGCGGCGCTGGAGCGGCGGATCGCGGCCGGCGAAGACGTGGGCCCGCTGGCGGGGGTGCCGGTGGGGATCAAGGACGTCACCGAGGTGGCCGGCGTGCGCACCACCTACGGCTCGCCCCTCTTCACCGACTTCGTGCCGGAGGAAGACGCGCTCGTCGTCGCGCGGCTGCGCGCGGCGGGCGCGGTGATCCTGGGCAAGACGAACACGCCGGAGTTCGCGGCGGGGGGCAACACCTTCAACCCCGTCTTCGGGCGCACGCGCAACCCGTGGAACCCGGAGCGCAGCGCGGGCGGATCCACCGGCGGCGGCGCGGCGGGGCTGGCGACCGGGATGTTCGCGCTGGCACAGGGAACGGACCTGGGCGGAAGCCTGCGGATCCCCGCGTCGTTCTGCGGCATCGTGGGACTGCGTCCATCCGTCGGGCTGGTGCCGACCGTGCCGCAGGACTTCATGTGGGACCCGATGCAGGTCACCGGCGTGATGGGCCGCTCGGCGGAGGACGTGGCGCTCGCCCTGGGCGCCGTCGCGGGCGCCAGCGACCGCGCGCCGCTGGCCCAGCCGACGGAGGGCCGCGACTTCGTTGCCGCCGTGCGCCAGGGCGATGCGCGGGGGATGCGCATCGCCTACTGCCCCGACATCGCGGGCATCGGCATCGACGCCGGCGTGGAGCGCGTGTGCCGCGAGGCCGCGTTCGCGCTGGGCGACGCGGGCGCGACGGTGGAGGAGATCGAGCTGGACCTGGCCTACGGGCGCAAGGCGTTCCTGGCGCTGCGCGGCCTCTGGTTCGTTTCGCAGCTCCATCCCCACCTGGACAAGCTGGAGCACTTCGGACCCAACGTGGCCAACAACATCCGCGCGGGGCTGGCGGTGACGATGGAGGAGATCGGCGCGGCGGAGCAGGCCCGGCGGCGGATCTGGGAGCGCTTCCGCCAGCTCTTCCGCGAGTACGACGTGCTGCTGACGCCCACGATGGCCGTCCCCCCCTTCCCCGTGGTCGAGAACTATCCGCAGACCGTCGGCGGGCGGGAGATGGAAACGTACGTGGACTGGATCGCCCCCACCTTCGTCCTCAGCCTGACGGGGCTTCCCGTGGCCTCCGTCCCCGCGGGGCTGGACGCGGACGGAATGCCCGTGGGCCTGCAGATCGTGGCGCCGCCGCGGGGCGAGGAGCGCGCGCTGGCGATGGCCGGCATCGTGCAGCGGGTGCGGCCCATCCCGCGCCCGCCCCTGGTGGCGGGCGCCTGACGTACCCCATCCGCGAGACCAGCGACGTGAGCTACGCGCACCGCATCGAGCCGGGCACCCGGGTGTCGCTGGGCGCCATCGACCCCCGCGACACGGGTGGCGTCGGCAAGTCCGACGGCCAGGAGCGCTTCGTGGCGCTCAACGCGGAACTCTCGGGTTTGCAGGAGCTGCTGTACGCCGCCGGCACCCACGCCGTGCTGATGATCCTGCAGGGGATGGACACCAGCGGAAAGGACGGCGCCGTCCGCGGCGTGCTGATGAACGTCAATCCGCAGGGGTGCCGCGTGGAGTCGTTCAAGGTGCCCACGGAAGAGGACCTGGCGCACGACTTCCTCTGGCGCATCCACAAGGTCACGCCGGGCAAGGGGATGCTGGGCGTCTTCAACCGCTCGCACTACGAGGACGTGCTGATCGCCCGCGTGCACCGCTTCGTTCCCGAAGAGGTGTGGCGCGCGCGCTACGAGCAGATCAACCAGTTCGAGCAGATGCTGGCGGCCAGCGGCACCCTGATCCTCAAGTTCTTTCTGCACATCAGCAAGGACGAGCAGGAAAAACGGCTGATGGAGCGCGAGCAGGACCCCACCAAGGCGTGGAAGCTCAGCGCCAGCGACTGGCGCGAGCGGCAGTACTGGGACGACTACCAGCGCGCATACGAAGACGCCATCAGCAACTGCAGCACGCCGCACGCGCCCTGGTACGTGGTGCCCGCCGACAAGAAGTGGTTCCGCAACCTGGCCATCGCCGAGGTGCTGGCGGGCACCCTGCGCCAGCACGTGCCCACCTGGCGGGCGGCGCTGGACTCCATGAGCGCCGCCCGCGTGGCGGAGCTGCGCACGTACCGCGAGGGGCTGAACGCGCAGTAGGTCTCACGCGGAGAAAAGCCGCGGCCCGGGGCGCGCCACACTGTCCTCCTCACACGACCACGAGCCAGTCCGCGAAGGCGGACTTCGTGTGGTTGTTGCAGCGAATTCATTCGCCCGTGGGCGGCCAGCCAGAGATTCCACACCCGCAACCATTTCCGATGACCATCTCCACCCGCTCCGCCTCGCACGTATCCGACAAGGCCAGCCGCTTCACCGAGTCCGTCATCCGCGAGATGACGCGCGAGGCCATGAAGTACGGCGCCATCAACCTGGCGCAGGGATTTCCCGACTTCGGCGCGCCGGAGGCCATCAAGCAGGCGGCGATGGATGCGATCGCGGCCGACGTCAACCAGTACGCCATCACCTGGGGCGCGCGCGACTTCCGGCAGGCGCTGGCGCACAAGACGGCGTGGCACCTGGGGATGGAGATCGATCCCGAGCGCGAGGTCACCGTTACCTGCGGCAGCACCGAGGCCATGATCGCCACGCTGATGGCCACGGTGAACCCCGGCGAGGAAGTGATCGTCTTCGAGCCGTTCTACGAGAACTACGGGCCCGACGCCATCCTGTCGGGCGCCAGCCCGGTGTACGTCAAGCTCTACGCGCCCACCTGGAGCTTCGACCGCGACGAGCTGCGCGCCGCCTTTTCCGGATGCACGCGGGCCATCATCCTGTGCAATCCCAACAACCCCGTGGGCAAGGTGTTCACCCGCGAGGAGATGGAGTTCATCGCCGGGCTGTGCCGCGAGCACGACGTGCTGTGCATCACCGACGAGATCTACGAGCACATCCTCTACTCGCACGCCGACGGCACGCCGGCGCGGCACATCTGCATGGCGCAGCTGGACGGGATGCGCGAGCGGACGGTGGTGGTCAACTCCATGTCGAAGACCTATTCCGTCACAGGGTGGCGCGTGGGCTACTGCATCGCCCCGCCCCAGATCACCAGCGCCATCCGCAAGGTGCACGACTTCCTTACCGTCGGCGCGGCGGCCCCGCTGCAGGCGGCGGGGGCGTTCGCGCTGTCGCTGCCGCCGGAGTACTACCACAAGCTGCGCGCCGACTACCAGGCGCGGCTGGACCTGGTCCTTCCCGCGCTGGAAAAGGCCGGGTTCGGCGTAACGCGGCCGGAGGGCGCGTACTACGTGATGACCGACATCAGCGCGTTCGGATTCGGGAACGACGTGGAGTTCGCCATGCACCTGGTGCGCGAGATCGGCGTGGCGTGCGTGCCCGGCAGCAGCTTCTACCACCGCCCGGAAGACGGGGCGAACCAGGTGCGCTTCTGCTTCTGCAAGAAGGACGAGACGCTGCTGGGCGCGGTGGAGCGGCTGGCAAAGCTGGTTTGATCGAGGAACGACATTGGATCACGCGGAGGCGCGGAGGTCGCGGAGGGCTTCCGCTTCTTCCACGCGCCTGCCTACGCCCGAGCTGGGGAGATCATCGTGACGGACGGATTGGAGAACGACGAGCCGGTGTTCCCCGGATCGGGGGGCTCGGCGAGCCTGGTGGAGTGGGTGGACGGGCTGCTCGTGGCGTTGAACGAGGGGCGTACGGACGAGGTGCGGACCGCGCTGCAGAACGAGGAGTGGAGGACGGGGTGGGACCTGTCGGGCATTCCCGCCCCCATTCAGGAGCAGTTCGCGGAGGCCCTGGCTCGCGCGGCCACGGCGATGGCGGCTGGTTCCGCGGACGAAACCCAGGACGCGCTGCTGATCGCCCGCTCGCGGTTTCTGCCGGGGGCGTAGTGGGGG
>NZ_DATBNB010000388.1 GCF_036554565.1 Longimicrobium sp.
AAACGCGCGCTCGGCTCAGCCGTCCCCACTTTCGCACTTTCGCACTTTCGCACTTTCGCACTCACGCACTCACGCACTCACGCACTTCCGCACTGTCCCCACCTCTGGCACGCAGCTTCCGATGCACGCGCCCGCAAACCCGACTCGCCACCAGGAGAACGCAGTGTCCGAGCAAGCCGGTCCCGTGGCCGCCCTGGAAGTGACGCCCCCGTCGCAGCTGGCCAGCACCGGCCGCGCCACCGAGCTGGCGCAGCTGCTCCAGGCGCGGCGCGGCGAGCGGCACATCGTTGCGCTGCAGGACTTTCCCGACCCCGACGCCATCTCGTGCGGCCTGGCCTACCGCGAGATCGCCCACCGGTTCGGCATCGCCGCCGACCTGGTGTACGACGGGCAGATCAGCCACCCGGAAAACCGCGCGCTCGTGAACCTGCTGGGCGTTCCCATCGAGCAGTACGAGCCGGAGATGGACCTGGAGAAGTACGCCGCCGCCGTGTTCGTCGACAACCAGGGCTCCACCACACACCTGACGGACCGGCTGAAGGAGGCGGGCGTGCCCACGCTGGCGGTGGTGGACCACCACGACCCCGACGACGTGCTGGACCCCATCTTTTCCGACGTGCGGCCGATGGGCGCCGCGGCCACCATGTTCGTGGAATACCTCTCCAGCGGCGAGCTGCTGACGCTGGAAAAGAACAACGAGCACCACACCCGCCTGGCTACGGCGCTGATGCACGGCCTGCACAGCGAGACGGACGGCTTCGTGCACGCGCGGGCGCCGGAGTACCGCGCGGCGGCACACCTGGCGCCCTTCATCGACCCGGACCTGCTGGAAGAAGTGCTGTGCGTGCAGAAGTCGCACGCCACGCTGACGGCGATCGAGCAGGCGCTGCACAACCGCGTGGTGCGCAACGGCTTCTCGGTATCAGGGGTGGGCTACGTGCGGTGGGCGGAGCGCGATTCCATTCCCGTGGCCGCCGACTTCCTGCTGACGGAGGAGAACGTGCACACCTCGGTCGTCTTCGGCCTGCTGGCGGAGGAGGACGGGCGCGAGGTGGTGTCTGGGAGCCTGCGGACGCACCGGCCCACGCTGCACGTGGACGAGTTCCTGAAGCGCGCCCTGGGCGAAGACCTGCGGGGGCGCCCGTACGGGGGCGGGCGCAGCCGCGCGGGCGGGTTCGAGATCGACGTGGGATTCCTGAAGGGCGACGAGGACGATCCCAACCAGCAGGCCATGAAATGGGCCCTGTTCGACCGCCGCATCCGGAGGAAGCTCTTCCGCGCGGCGGGGGTGGAGGAGCTGGACGAGACCTGCGGGCCCGAGGAGGGGTGAGGCGTCAGCCGGCGACGAACACGTTCCACTCGCAGGCGTCGGCGCCGCGCGCGGTGCAGGCCACGTGCTTGGCGTTGTGCGGCCGGGCGCCGTACTGCGACATCAGCTCGCTGACCACGCCGGTGTAGAAGGCGCAGGCCGCGCCGCCGGGGTCGGCGTTGCTGGTGAGGGCGCCGCGCAGGCGAACGGTGAAGGGCCGGGGCTGCACCTGCAGCTGCGCCGTCCCCGCCAGCTGCCCGATCACCCGGCGCGCGGCGCGGGCGGCGGCGCGCATCTTCATTCCCGAGGGGAGCAGGCGCGCCCAGCGCCGCGACGCTCCCGACTTTTCCTCCCACGCACGGCGCGCCACGCGGCGCCCCGCCTCTTCGAAGATCTCGTCGCAGTCCGGCCGGCGGATCACCAGCCGGATCAGGTCTTCGACGGTGGCGCTGCTCTGCAGGCTCTTCTTGCGCGTTTCTTCGCGGAACTTGTGGATCTGCAGGTACACCACGTCGCTCAGGCCCAGGCGCCGGGGCATGCTCGCGGCCAGGTCTTCACCTTCCAGCAGCTCCTCGGGCCGGTCCATGTCGCGCATGGTTTCCAGCAGGATCAACGGAAAGACGGGGGTCACGCTGGGCGTGTTGGGCCCAACGGGCCGGCGGCTGGAGGTCCTGCTCATTCTCGCGGAAGATCCGTGCATCTCGGTGGATGAAGGCGCCCAATCTCGCCCGGCTACCCGCCTTCTGGCAAGGTGGGGCGCCGGAACGAGTCCTGCCTTGGCGTGCCGCCGTCCACCGTCCTGAACCACCGTACCTGGAGATCGATGCCGTTTCCTCCCGCACACATGCTCATCGGCGCCGGCCTGGCGGAGGTCGCCCGCTCCGGAATGCGCGACCCCCTGCCCCGCTGGCAGGCGTGGGCCGTGGGCGCGGGGATGGCGGCGCTGCCGGACGTGGACATCGTGCTGGGGATCGCGCTGGGCAAGGGCGGCTCGTACCACGGCACGTTCACCCACAGCCTGTCGGCGGTGGTAGTGTGGGCGCTGATCGGGTACGCCGTGGGCGGGGAGCGGTGGGCCGCGGTGTTCGGCGTGGGCTACGCCTCGCACCTGGCGGCGGACCTGCTGGATGAAAGCGGGCCGACCAACCTGATGCTGGGCTGGCCGTTCTCGGGGCAGCGGCCGTACTCCATCGGCAAGCTCTTCCCCAAGGTGCCGGTGGAGGGCGACGGAATGGCCGACACGGCGATGAACGTCCTGCAGCCGGAGCCGCTGATGCTGCTGGCGGCGCAGACGGCGATGGCCGCCGGCTTCTTCGCCGTTTTCCTCCTGCTCGCGCGGCTGATCCGCGGCTGGCGGCAGCGCGTGTCGGCTCCGGTCAGCGGTTGATGGCGGAAAGCAGGTCGTCCATGGCGATGGAGCAGCCGCGCGCTTCCGCGCCCCGCGCGCGGCCCAGCACGCGGAAGCCTTCGGGCGATGTGATGCCGAGGTCCGCCGTCTGGATGGCGGCGACGGAGTGGAGGTTGGCCAGGTCCACGTGGCGCAGCACGCCCGTCTCGCCGTGTGGAAGCGGCTTCAGCGTCTCGGGGTCGGTCGCCTGCGTGCGCACCCACGCCGGACCGACGTGCAGCCGCTCCGAAGGCGGAAGCGCCGCCCCCGCCACGCCGTCGTAGAACTGCGAGCTCATCTCCGTCATCCCGTACTCGTTCACGCACCAGGCGTACGGAATCCCCAGCAGCTCGTCGAATCCGGCGTACAGCTCCTGGCGCGTCACCTCGCGCGAGCGGCCCTTGAATCCCCCCGTGTCCATCAGGCGCGACCCCGGCGGAAGGCGGTGGCGCGTGCCGGCCTCGCGCAGCGCATCCAGCCAGTGCACGAACGCGAACGCCGTCCCCACGATGCACACCGGCTCGCCGTCCCTCTCCGCGGCATGCAGCGCGTCACCGAGCCCCACGTGGTCGATACCGCCGTCCGGGGACACGAACCATCCGCTACCCTCGCTCCCGAAATCCGCCATCACCGCGCCCGCCATGTGAGAGAGCGACGAATCGGGGAGCGCGGACGGTGGCGGGACGAGCGAGATCACGCGTGGGCGGGCGCCGTCCGGCAGCAGGTGCGCGGCGAAGCCGGCCCGCAGCGCGGCGTCGTACAGCGCCAGGTCGGGCACGTGGTGCGTCCCGCGCCGCTCCGGCCCGGCGGTCGTGCCGCTGGTGCGGAACACGGCAGCCATCTCCACACCTGCGTCACCGCAGACGAGCGCCGCGGCCTTGAACGCGTCCGTGGGCACCGCGGGGATGTCGCCCCAGTGCGAGATGCTATCCGGGGTCGCGCCCCGCCGGTCGCAGAACAGCCGGTAGGGCTGGTTGCACGCGTACTGGTGGGCGAACACCGCGCGCGCCAGCCGGTCGAACTCGCCGTCGTCCATGGCGGTGCCCGGCCCCATGCTGATGCGGGACAGCAGCTCGGCGTGCAGATCGTCAGGTGCGGCAGTGGTCATCGGCGGATCGGGATGCGGTGCTCGGGCGCGCGACAGGTAGTCGTGCGCGGCGGGATGGTGGGTGCGCGGGGGTGCTTCGGCAAGTCGGGGAGTGCGCGAGGCCAAGTTCGGTGCTCGGGCAGGCGCCCCCC
>NZ_DATBNB010000389.1 GCF_036554565.1 Longimicrobium sp.
ACCATGCCCAAGGCGCGCACCCAGTCGGTCCCCTCCAACGAGGGGCTGACGGTGACGGTCGACCAGGCCGGCCAGGTGTTCATCGGCGAGGCGGCCGTGCGGCTGGACGAGTTCGAGCGGCAGTTTCCCGCGATGGTGAAGGAAAAAGGCGCCAGCAGCGTGTACCTGCGCGCGGACGATGGCGTGCCGTACGGCAAGGTGATCCGGGTGCTGGGGTTGATGAAGGCCGCCGACGTCGCGTCCGTGGGTCTGATCGCCGAGCCCGAGCCGGGGCAGCCGTAGCCATGGCCAGGCGCCGCGAGGGAGGCCGCATGAGCGCGCCCGTGCTGGCGTCGCTGGCGCTGCACGGGCTGGCCGTCGTCCTCATGGCGTTCACCGGTGCCGCGCCCACGCCGCCGAAGGTGAAGGTCTACGCGGTGGACATCGTCTCGGAGCTGCCCAACGTCGCGGGCGAGCCGCTGCCGGAGGCGATGTCGAACCAGGAGCCCGGCCCCGCCGCCCCGGATCCTGCTCCGCCCGCCGAGGCCGAGCCGACGCCGGACCCGCCGGCGCCGGAGCCTGAGGCCGCGCCGCCGGTTCCGGAAAAGAGCGCGCCGAAGGAACCTGAGAAGGCTCCCGAGCCTAGAAAGACACCCGAGCGCCCGACGCCCCCGCGTCCCACGCCGCCGCGGCCCAACCCGACGCCGCCCAGGACGGCTCCGTCGACGCCCCGGACCACGCCGTCGACACCGAATCGGCCACCGGCGACGCGCCCGGGCTCGGGGCAGAGCGGAACGGGGAACGATGCGAACCGCTCGCGGGGCGAGGGCACGCGCACGGGGCCGGCGACGGGGCGCAACGCGGACGCGAACAGCCCCGGCGGCGAGGGGCTGACCATCAGCAGCCGTGGCGTGCGCTGTCCCACGGCGGGGTACTGCACAAACATCGTCCGCCAGGTTCGGCGCTTCTTCCGCGCTCCTGAGTCGGCGTCGGGCGGCAGCGGCAACGTGTGCTTCCGCATCCTCCGCGACGGCTCGGTCGCCGAGATCACCGCCGAGCGGGTGCGTGGCGGCGCGGCCTTTCGCCTGGCGCTGATGGAGGCGGCGGAGCAGGCCGGCAACCGCAAGGCGTTCGGGGCGCTCCCCGCCGCGTTCAGCGTCGAAGAGCTTCCCGTGTGCGTCGAGATCACTCCCCAGATGTCGCAATGACCGTGGTTCCAACATCCACCCGCCTGCTCCTGGCCCTGGCCGCGGCCGCGCTGGCGTTCGCGCCGGCGCGGGCGCAGGACTCCGTGGTGGTGCAGCTTCGCACGACGTACGAAACGCAGGCGGCGTCCGGCTTCGTGGTCCTGCCCTTCGGCGGGGCGGGGGGCGAGGCGGTGCGCGCCATCGTGCAGCGTGACCTGCAGTTCAGCGACCGCTTCCAGGTGCGCGAGGCTACCGGTGCCCGCGCGGGCGAGCCGGTGAACCTGGACCTGTGGAGCGAGCGGGGCGCCGACTGGGTGCTGGCGGGAAGCGTGGCTCCGCGCTCTGGAGGCTCCAGCCTGACGCTGACGCTGTACGACGCGGTCTACGGGCAGAAGAAGGGCGAGGGCACGTTCCCCATCCCGTCGCCGGACGCGCGCGGCTTCCGGATGGCTGCCCACGCCGCGGCCGACCAGGTGGTGCGCTGGGCCACCGGCGAGCCGGGGATGGCCGCGTCGCGCATCGCCTTCGTCACGCAGGGGCGCGGCAGCAAGGAGATCTACGCGGTCGACAGCGACGGCGAGAACCTGACGCGCATCACCAGCGACGGCTCCATCGCGCTTTCGCCCGCGTGGTCGCCGGACGGCGGGCGCATCGCCTACACCAGCTTTCGCGCCGACGCGCCGCTGCTGTACGAGCGCGATCTGTCCACGGGGGCGGACCGCCTGCTCTCGGACCGCGCGGGGATCAACATCACGCCCTCGTACGCGCCGGACGGGCGCACCGTGGCGTTCGCGACGACGGTGGCGGGAAACACCGAGATCGCCACGATCGGCGGGGCCGGCGGGCTGCAGCAGCACACGCGCGGCCGCGGGTACGACAACCTGTCACCCACCTGGTCGCCGGACGGGCGTCGCGTCGCCTTCGTCAGCGACCGCCTGGGCGAGCCGCAGATCTACGTGATGACGCTCGGGGGCGAGCCGCGGCTGGTGTCGGACTACACCTACGGACGCCGCGCCTACAGCACCTCGCCCGACTGGTCGCCGGTGGGGCCGGTGATCGCCTATCACACGCGGGTGAACGGGGTGATGCAGATCGTGGCGGTGAGCGCGGATGGAGGACGTCCGCGCGTGCTGACCGACCGCTCCACGAACGAGGATCCCAGTTGGGCGCCGGACGGGCGGCACCTGGTGTTCGCCTCGCCGGACCGTGAGGGTGGCGGATTGTTCGTGCTCGACACGGTGACGGGCACCATCCGCAAGCTGGTCGGCGGCCGCGGCTTTGGCCTCCCCGACTGGTCGGGAACGCTGACGCGGCTGGGGACAGCGCGGTAGTCTGTCATCCTGAGGCCCAGGCGCACTGAATTGGCTCGCAGCACCAACGTCGCGGGCCGAAGGATCTAGCCGCGGGCACGTACTCGGCTGGGCGCGGCAGCGGTCACCGTCGCCGAGGCCTCGGCTGCCGTGGGGCCCTCACGCCGCCGCGCTGACACGCGTGCGACCCTCTCCCGCAAGCGGGAGAGGGTGTACACTTCGGGGTCGAGGCGTAGGTAGGCAGGTCCGGCGCTCGGGCGGGCGCCCCCCATCCCCAGCCCTTCCCCCGCAAACTGCGCGGGGGAAGGGCGCCAGTAGAGTGCGCGGGGCCAGCCGGAGTGCAATCGAATTCTCCTCTCCCCCATGGGGTTTATGGGGGAGAGGCCGGGAGAGGGGGGGCGGCTGCGGCATGCGCCAGTCTCAGCCGAAGCGCGCTTCAGGTCTCCCCCTCCCCTGCGCAGCGGGGGAAGGAGGCCGGGGAGAGGGGGCTCCCGGGGACATGCGAAGTATCCAGTCGCCCCCCAATTGAAGATCCCCCCTCTCCCGCGCAGTTTGCGGGGGAGGGGGCCGGGGGAGGGGGAACCCGGGGGAGGGGGAACCATCACACGCAGCACCGCACCAAACGCCAGGAGAAACCGAATGAACCTTCGCCACGCCGTGGTCATCGCCCTCGTCCCCATGATGGCCCTGGGCGCGTGCAAGAAGCGCCCGGTCGTCACCACCGCGCCCACCCCGGACGCCACGACCGAGAGCGCCGCCGACCGCGCGCGCGCGGACTCCATCCGCATCGCCAACGAGCGCGAGGCCGCCGAGCGCGACCGCGCCGAGCGCGAGCGGACGGAACGCGAGCGCCTGGCGCGCGAAACCGCGGGGGCCCGCGAGGTGCTCACCGAGATCGTGTTCTTCGAGTACGACAGCAACGAGATCACCCCCACCGCGGCGGAGATCCTGCAGCTGAAGGCGGCCGTGCTGCAGGCCAACCCCGGCGTCCGCCTGCGCGTGGAAGGCCACGCCGACCAGCGCGGCAGCACCGAGTACAACCTGGCGCTGGGCCAGCGCCGCGCCGAGGCGGTGCGCGCGTACCTGGCCAACTACGGCGTGAACGCCGACCGCTTCACCACCGTCAGCCTGGGCAAGGAGCGCCCGCTGGCCGAGGGCGAGGGCGAAGAGGCGTTCGCGCGCAACCGGCGCGTGGAGTTCGCCATTGCATCCGGCGAGGTGCGCGTGGTGCCCGAGGAGCTGCGGTGAGGGGCGCGGCGCTGGCGGCGCTCGCCCTTCCCCTGCTGGCCGGCTGCATCGCCACCAAGCAGGACATCCGCGACCTGCAGCTGGGAATGGCCACGCAGCAGGCCCGGCAGGACTCCATGGTGGCCGTGCTGATTGCGCGCACCGAGGCCATGCTCGACAGCCTCAGCGACCAGAACGTCCGGCTGCGCGGCGACGTCGCCAACCGGCTGGTGAGCATCGACCGGCAGCTGGTGCAGATCCAGGAATTGAGCGGGCAGAACCAGGCGCAGCTGGGCGAGCTGCGCCGCCAGGTGGACGTGGCCGCCGAAGAGGCGCGCCGCGCCTCGGCCGCCGCCCAGCGCGCGGACGCCAACGATCGGGAAGAGGACGAGGCGGCGGACCCGCAGGAACTGTTCGACGCGGCGCTCGCGGCGCTCCGGCGCGGGTCGGTCGCCACGGCGCGGGGCGGCTTCGAGGAGTTCCTGCGCGCGGCCCCCGAGCACCGGCTGGCGCCCGATGCCCAGTACAACATCGGGCAGAGCTACGAGCAGGGGCGCGACGTGCCGGCCGCCATCACCGCCTACGAGCGCGTCCTGAGCGAGTACGCCACCTCCGGCCGCGCGCCCGCGGCGCTGCTGCGCATCGGGCGGCTGGAATTGGGACGCGGCAACCGCACGCAGGCCCGCACCCGGCTGAACCAGGTGGTGCAGCGGTTCCCCCGCAGCCCCGAGGCGGCCGAGGCGCGGACGGAGCTTCAGCGGCTGGGGACCCGGTGATCCAGGCCGCTCCGGTGAACCCGGGCGCCCCGGCGGGGTTCTAGGCCGTGCGCTGCCCGTTCTGCCACCACACCGACGACCGCGTGGTCGATTCGCGCAGCGTGCGCGAGGGCCGCGCCGTGCGGCGCCGCCGCGAGTGCCTGAAGTGCGAGCGCCGCTTTACGACGTACGAGTACATCGAGGAGCGGCCCCTGCAGGTGCTGAAGCGCGACGGCGAGCGCGAGCCCTTCGACCGGCGCAAGCTGCTGACCAGCCTGCAGATCGCCACCGCCAAGCGCCCGGTGACCCCGGCCGAGATCGACCGCATCGTAGAGGAGATCGAGCGCGAGCTGGACCGGCGCGAAAGCGGCGAGGCGGGGAGCCAGGAGATCGGCGAGATGGTGATGGACCGGCTGAAGCGCCGCGACCACATCGCCTACGTGCGCTTTGCGTCCGTCTACCGCAACTTCCAGGACCCGGAAGAGTTCCTCCTGGAGTTCCGCGACCTGCGCGACAAGCAGACGCGGCGCGAGTACCGCAAGGTGCAGCCGGAGTTCGAGCTCCCCGGCCTGGGGGCCGACGACGAGGACGAGGGCGCGGGGCAGGCGGGGAACTGACGAGCACGGCGGGCGCGGAGGGCCGCGCCCGCTTCTGGTTTTCTTTCAGGGAACGATGGGAATCTTCCAGAGCAGCCGGCCCGGCGAAATGCCGTTCCTAGACCATCTCGAGGAGCTGCGCTGGCGCATCCTGTGGAGCCTGCTGGCGGTGATCGCCTGCTCCATCGCGGGGTTCGTGCTGGTGGACCGGCTGGGGGTGATGATGCTGCTCATCCAGCCCATCGAGCCGTTCCTCCATGGCGAAAAGCTCAAGTACCTGAGCCCCACGGACCCGTTCTTCGTCACGCTCAAGCTGGCGATCACCACGGGGCTGGTGCTGGCCTCGCCCGTCGTCATCTACCAGGTGTGGGCGTTCCTGGCCCCGGCGCTGCTGCCGTCGGAGAAGCGGGTGATCGTGCCGTCGCTGTACCTGGGCGTGGTCCTGTTCCTGGGCGGCGTGTACATGGCCTACCGCATCGTGCTGCCGGTGACGCTGGAGTTCACGATGGGGTTCCAGACGCGGTTCCTGGAACAAAACATCGTCGTGGGCCCCTATATGGCGATGGTCACGCGGCTCCTGCTGGCGTTCGGCATCGTCTTCGAGCTGCCGGTGGTCATCCTGATCCTGTCGGCCATGGGGCTGGTGACTCCGGAGTTCCTGGCCTCCAAGCGGCGGCACGCCATCGCCGCCATCACCGTGGTCGCCTCGGTGCTCACGCCGGGCGACGTGATCACGGTGACGCTGATGATGATGGTGCCGCTGACCCTGCTGTACGAGTTGAGCATCGTGCTGTCGCGCCTGGTGGCCCGCCGCCGCCTGGCCCACGCCGCCGCGGGCGCCTGAATGAGCGGGTCTTTCGTGGGATTGAAATCGATGTCGATCACGTGGTACCGCGCGCTGGCTCCCGGGCTGGCGCTGCTGGCCCTGGCGCTGTCCGCCGCGCCGGCCGAG
>NZ_DATBNB010000390.1 GCF_036554565.1 Longimicrobium sp.
CTCCCCGCGGACGCGGTGCCTAATCAGGTGTTCATCCGCGGGAGCCGGATGCACGCGGATCATGACCTGGTGCAGTTCCCGTTCAACCTCACGGACGTGGCCGACGTGTGGATGAAGGGGAACGTCAACACGGTTGCGCCGCTCCGAATCGCCAACCTGCGTGAGACGAACGTTCTGGTTCGGGGGACCAGCGCCACCACCGGGCTCACGTTCCACGAGCTGGACGAGATCGTCTTCGCGTCGCAGCCGACCACCGGTCGCTGGCTCCGGGGGCAAGTCATCTGGTATCCCGCCCCGGCGGGGAGCCACGCGCTCGGGCTCGTCTGCATCACCCCTGGGCCGGCTTCCAACAACACCGCCAAGTGGGACGTGATCGGTAGCCCAGCGCTCTCCACGTCCACCGTCACGCGGCAGATGGCGACGGCAGGGACCACGGCGGAGCAGTACCTGCTGGCGGGCGCGACGCAGCCAACGTTCAGCCGCCGCCAGGACGGGCAGGAGAAGTACGGGGCGGGCGGCAGCACGGCCCCGGACATCACCATCGATCGGATGGGCCCCGGCTCCCGCCGGCAGATCGGCGCCAGCAAGGGCAGCGTCGCGATGGAGCTGCGGGCCGAGAACGTGGTCGGGGACACCGTGGCCGGGGATATCGAGTACCGGGGCACGGACCGGGGAAGCACCGTGTACCGGCTCCTTTCCGCAGTGGCCGGCGCGGTGGCGTCGCGGTTCGTTGCTCTGCGGGCGGGTGCGGACCGCGACGGCAACAAGCTGCCGCTCAACCTGGACGTGCAGAATGCGGCTGGCGCCAACGTCACGGCCCTGCAGTGCATGGCCGGGGCCGATGCCGGCAGCGTGGCGATCGCCAAGGACCTGAAGCTGACGGCGCCCACGACGGCGGCGGCTGCGACCGCCGGCGCCGCCGCGCTGCCGGCCGCACCCGTGGGGTTCGTGCGCCTGACCATCGGGAGCACCAACTACAAGCTGCCCTACTACGCCGAGTGAACGGAGGCCGATCTGATGAGAAGTGGTGAGACAAGGACCGGGCACGTCCATGCGGCCGGTGCGCAGTGATCGCGGAGATGCCGCCGCTCATGCAGGCGGCGCTTGCCCCAAGCGCCTTCGCGGGGATCGGGGACGGTGCCATCAACCCTTCACCGAGGGGGGCGCATTGGCACCGTATCGGGTAGCTGCCGCCGTGAGCTGGCCGCTCAGCATGGTCTACAGCATCACACCATCGGCCGTCGCCATGGCGAGCGCGTTCGCGTTCGTGGGGTGGGTGATGGGAGAGGTGAACCTGATGCTGCTCGTTGTCGCCTTCCTGGCGTCCTTCGGTGACGTGAGCGCCGGGTCCATCCGCGCGTTCCTCACCCCGGCCGAGCGGTTCAACCGCAAGCGGCTGATCGACGGGGTAGCGAGGAAGATGCTTGCCGCCCACCTGGTGCTGCTGGGGATGGTGCTGGACTGGTCCTTCCGACTGGGCGTGCCGGGCGCGGCCTCGCTGTTTCAGGAGCACATGCCCTGGACTCGGTTCGCGCTCTTCATCTTGATCGCGGCGGAAGGATCGAGCCTGCTCCGCAACGTGAGGACGGTGATTCGCGTGAGCATGGCGTTTCAACGGGCTCTTGATGCGCTGGCGTCCGGCGGGGAGATGCAGGCGATCAAGGCGGTTGACGCATCCCTCGCGGGCAGTCCGGATGAGATCGGCCGCCGGTGGACCGATGGACCTCGGGCAGGCGCGACCACCGACCCGGGCGCACGAGGTGAGGGGTGATGCGGGCCCGCGCCGTCGCGTGCGCACTGTGGTACGGCGTCCTCCCGTGGTGGATGTACGAGCGGAAGTGCCACTACCCGAAGATGACCTACCTGCAGCACCTGCGTCTCAACCTGCGCTACGCATGGACGTGGGTCAGCAGGCGGGAGACGGCCGACGATGTAGCATTCGAGCTTTCCACGAACGCGCGCCAGCACCCTTCTCGAGGAGGCCTCCAGCGATGAACAAGAAGCAGCCCGCCCCCGTGCCGGTGTATACCTGCGGGTGCTCGGGGGCACCGCACCACGCGATCAAGGCAACGCACAACTGG
>NZ_DATBNB010000391.1 GCF_036554565.1 Longimicrobium sp.
AGCTCGTCGCGCGTGACCAGCAGACGCGCGCCCGAGTCCTGCAGCATGAAGGCGATCCGCTCGGCCGGGTACTCCGGGTCCACCGGCACGTACGCCGCGCCCGCCTTCAGCACGCCCAGCACGGCGGCGATCAGCCCCGGCCCGCGCTCCATCGCGACCCCCACCCGCGCCTCCGGGCCCAGCCGCAGCGCGAGCAGCCGCCGGGCGACGGCGTCGGACGCGGCGTCCAGCTGCGCGTACGTGGTCTCCCGCGCGCCGAAGACCAGCGCGACGGCATCCGGCGTCCGCGCCGCCTGCGCGGCGAAGAGGCCGTGCACCAGCTCCCCGGCGGGGTAGCCCCTTTCGGTGTCGTTCCACTCCACCAGCACCCGGGCGCGCTCCTCCTCGCCCAGGAAGGCCACGTCGGCGACCGGACGGGAGACGTCCGAGACCACCGCCTCCACCAGGCGCGCGAAGTGCCCGGCCATCCGCTCCAGGGTCGCGCGCTCCCACAGATCCGCGCGGAAGGCGAGCGAGCCGGCGAAGCCCTGTTCGCCCTCGGACAGTGCGAGCATCAGGTCGAACTTGGGCGTCTCCCCGCCGCCGGCCGCCAGGGGCTCCACCTCCAGCCCACCCATGCGCAGATCGCCCCGCTCGTTGTTCTGCAGGACGAACATCACCTGGAAGAGCGGCGAGTGCGCCAGGCTCCGCTCGGGCGCCAGCTCCTCCACCAGGCGCTCGAAAGGGATCTCCTGGTGCTGGTACGCCCCCAGCGTCGTTTCCCGCACCCGCCTCAGCAGTTCCAGGAACGAGGGCTCGCCCGAGAGATCGGTGCGCAGGACGAGCGTGTTGACGAAGAAGCCGATCAGCGGCTCCGTCTCCAGGCGCGTGCGTCCGGCGATCGGCGTGCCCACGCTGACGTCCTCCACCCCCGCGTAGCGCGACAGCAGGAGCTGCCACGCCGCCAGCAGCGTCATGAACGCCGTGGCTCCCTCCCGCCGCGAGAGCGCACGCAGCCCGCGCCAGACTTCCGCGGTGAGGTCCACCCGCGCGCTCCCGCCGCGAGGGTCCTGCACCTGCGGGCGCGGCCGGTCCGTCGGCAGCTCCAGCAGGGGAGGGGCGCCGGCCAGCCTGTCGCGCCAGTAGCCGAGCTTGGATTCCAGGATCCCGCCTGACAGCCAGCCGCGCTGCCAGGCGGCGTAGTCGGCGTACTGCACCGCCAGCTCCGGCAGCCCTGCCTCGCGCCCTTCCGCCAGCGCATTGTAGAGCGCAGACACCTCGCGGATCAGCACGCCCATGGACCAGCCGTCGCTGACGATGTGGTGCATGGCGAGGAGCAGCGCCCACCCGTCCTCCTCCAGCCGGACGGCCAGGGCGCGCAGCAGCGGGCCCGCGGCCAGGTCGAAGGGCCGCGCCGCCTCGGTCGAGGCAAGACGCAGCACCTCCGCCTCGCGCGCCGCCGCCGGCAGACCCCGCAGGTCGGCGACAGGGAGGACGAACGGGGCGGCCGCGCGGACGACCTGCACGGGCTCGCCGTCCTCGACCGCGAAGACGGTGCGCA
>NZ_DATBNB010000392.1 GCF_036554565.1 Longimicrobium sp.
AGCGGGAGAGGGGAGAATTCGATCGCGCTTCGGCTGGCGTGACGCACTGAACCTGGACTGGACGCGTGTCAGCGCGGCCGGTGCAAACCAGTCCGCGAAGGCGGACTTCGGGCCCTTGTTGCCGCGACTTCAGTCGCCCCAGCAGGGCAGGCCCAGCGCCGCGAACTAGGCCGTCGGCAGCGGCGGCGGCGTGGCGCCGAAGAGCGGGCGGAGCGCCTCTACCTGGCTGGCCGGCGTCCAGGCCGCCATCCCCTGCTGCCACACCAGCGTGTCCGGCGTCAGCTGTCCTCCCGACACGTGGCCGCGCAGCGCATCCATCCCGAACGGCCCGGCCTGCGCGCCGCCCAGCGCCACGTAGAACTGCGCCCCGCCCGGCAGCGGCGGAGGCCCGCCCGCGGGCGCCGCGCCGGCGGCCGGGTTCTGATTGAACGCGTTGGCCATCTGCTGCGCCATCCCGAAGCCCAGCCCCAGCCCCATCCCCTCGCCGGCGCCGCCGCCGGGGTTCTTGGCCGCCTGCTCCATGGCATTGGCCGCCTGGAACTGCGAGTACGCGCCCAGGTTGCCGATGACACCCATGCTGGTGCGCTTGTCGAGCGCCTTTTCCACCTCTTCGGGCAGGGAGATGTTCTCCACGAGGAAGGTGGTCACCTCAAGGCCGTACTCGCCCACCTCCGGCCCGATGACCGTCTTTACCGCCTGGCCCAGCTCCGAGAAATTGGCTGCCAGGTCCAGCGCGGGGATCTTGCCCTCGCCCAGCGCCTCGGTAAAGCGCGACACCATGAAGTTGCGCACCTGGTCGGAAATTCCGTCCGTGGTGAACACGCCGTTGGTGCCCACGATCTGCGCGATGAACTTGGCCGGCTCGCTCACCCGCACCGCGTACGTGCCGAACGCCCGCAGCCGCACGGGCCCGAACTCGGGGTCGCGCAGCATGATGGGGTTCTTGGTGCCCCACTTGAGGTCGGTGAACACCTTGGTGGCGACGAAGTACACCTCGGCCTTGAACGGCGAGTTGAAGCCGTACTTCCATCCGCGCAGGGTGGAAAGCACCGGCAGGTTTTCCGTCGTCAGTTCGTAGCGCCCGGGGGGGAAGACGTCGGCGATCTCGCCCTGGTCCACGAACACGGCTGCCTGCCCGGGGCGCACGATCAGTTGCGCGCCGTTCTTGATCTCGTTGTCGTGCCGCTGAAACCGGTACACCATCGTGTCGCCGGTCTGGTCCAGCCACTCGACGATGTCGATCAGCTCGGTCTTGATGAAGTCGAAGAGGGCCATGGGCGTGCTCCGAAAGGGGCAAGTGTGGTGGACGGGGCCGGACGCAAGTTCACGCGCGGGCGGCCCCTGCGCAACCCGCGTGAATGCGGCACTACGCAGGGCGGCGGCAACTTGTTTCGGCGGATGGAGTTCGGGGCCGCGGAGCTACTTGCGGATCACCCGGGCCACACGTGGGATGGAGGAGAACTCTCCGGCGAACCTTTGCTCCCGGGCATCGCTGGCGGATTCCGTGGCCTCGTTCAGCTCTTGCGTAAGTTCAATGACCCGGAGCATGTCCTCCCTGCGCTCGTACAGAATCTGGTCCCCTTCGCCGGGCTGTACCCGCGGGTCCATGTCCACCAGGTGGCGGTGCACCTTCCGCATCATGTCCGCCGCCCGCGCCTCCTCTGCCGGCACGCCCCGGCCGTCGCGCGGGAAGACGTAGGCGATCTCGGACTCGGGTACTCCCGATTGCCGCGCCAGCGCGGCGGTGCGCTCACCGATCCAACCGGGGGACTTCGCCTGGATTTCCCTGGTTGCCGCCACGAGGCCGTCCACGTACCTGGCCACCGCCGGGTAGGCGCGCGCGTTCGCCTGAAAGTGCACCGTGTTCCACTCCGCCGGCAGGTAGAAGCGCCTGACGCCGTGCCGCTCCATGACTTCACGCTCCCACACGGCTCGGTCCACGAGCATCCGGCGGATCACCCACATGCGCTTCGCCACGTCGGAGGTGGGCACCGGGCCGCTCTCGGGCACGGCGCCGGGCACGGTGTCCTGCACCCACGTGACCGCCCTGCGTACGTGCTCATCTTCCCGCTCCATCTCCTCCTCTGCCAGGGCGTGCTGGTCGATCCCCGCTGACACGCGGTAGAAGAAGATCCCACAAACCGCGAGCACGGCCAGAAGGAGCACCCATCCGGCTGCGGTCCGCCACGGGGAGCCCTCCGGCTCCTGCGCGGGGCGGGGCGGCGGCGGCCGGTAGGCCATGGAGGCGGCGGGCGCGACGATGGCCCCGCACTTCGGGCACGC
Organism: Longimicrobium sp.; assembly: GCF_036554565.1. Lineage (NCBI taxonomy): Bacteria > Pseudomonadati > Gemmatimonadota > Longimicrobiia > Longimicrobiales > Longimicrobiaceae > Longimicrobium > Longimicrobium sp. The sequence continues at coordinate 2,284 of NZ_DATBNB010000392.1, forward strand.
ATGGGAACGGGCGGGCATGGGGGTGCCGCACTCGCGGCAGGCAGTCAGGGCCATGGGGGAGGGGCGGATGTGAGGGAGGGGGAGACACCACGAGGAAAACCCGTCCAGGATCAAACGTAAACAAGAGAAGCCGCGGAGCGAAAGTCCTGTAACGGCAGTTTCACGCGGAGGACGCAGAGATAAGGGAGAGGACGCAGAGGCGGGCCAAACCCTCTGCGTCCTCTCTGTTCCCTCCGCGTCCTCTGCGTGGAAACTCGTTTCAGCGTTACCATGAGGCGGGTCCGGACCTTGCCCCATTTGCCGCCACAGGTGCGACAGCGAACCGGGAGCGACGATGATACGGTACGGGCCGGCGGGGTTTCAGTACAAGGACTGGGAGGGCGTCGTCTATCCCGCGCCCAAGCCCAAGGGGTTCGATCCGCTTCGCTACCTGGCCGGCTACTTCGACACGGTAGAGATCAACTCGTCGTTCTACGGCCCGCCCAAGGCCACGACCGTGCAGAGCTGGGTGCGCCGCGTGGAGGAATTCCCGGACTTCCGCTTCACCCTCAAGCTTCACCAGCGCTTCACCCACCAGCGCACCGCGGCGTGGACGGCCGCGGAGGTCGACGAGGTGCGCGGGGGGTTCGATCCCATGATGGAAAGCGGGCGCCTGGGCGCGGTGCTCCTGCAGTTTCCCTGGTCGTTCCGGCGCACGGACGAGAACCGCGAGTGGCTGAACGACGTGACTGCCACCTTCGCCGGCTACCCGCTCGTCCTCGAGGTGCGCCACGCCACCTGGAACACGCCCGAGTTCTTCCGCAGCCTGATGGAGCGGGGGATCGGGTTCGTGAACATCGACCAGCCGCTCTTTCACGACAGCATCAAGCCCACCGCGCACGTAACGTCGCCGGTGGGCTACGTGCGGGTGCACGGCCGCAACTACAAGGACTGGTTCCGGGAAAAGGCGGGGCGTGACGAGCGCTACGACTACCTGTACACGGCCGATGAGCTGCAGCCCTGGGCCGCGCGCACCGCCGAAATCGCGGGGGAGGCGCCTACGGAAGACGTGTTCGTGGTGACCAACAACCACTTCCGCGGCAAGGCCGTCGCCAACGCGCTGATGCTGCAGTCGATGGTGGAGCAGAAGAAGGTGCCCGCTCCGCCCTCGCTCGTGGAGGAATACGGAAAGGTGATGGGTCCCTACACCGAACCCGCGGACCCGCCCGATCCAAAGTTCTGACAAAAAGAGGTTTCACGCAGGGGACGCAGAGGGAACTGAGAGGACGCAGAGGGTTGCTCCGGCCCCTCTGCGTCCTCTAAGTCTTCTCTGCGCCTCTGCGTGAAACTGCAGTTCGTTTGCTTACAGCCGCGCGACGACGTCCTCGACGGGGGTGCCGGTGCGGACGCCCTCGTACACCTGGCCCAAGATGTCGCCGCGGGCAAAGAGCAGGCGCGTGCGGTCCGCAGACCCCGACGGCACCTCCATCACCGCCACGCCCGACCCCGCCAGCCGCTCCAGCAGCGCGCTGAACAGCCCCGTGGTCAGGTGCGCGCCGCGCGGCCCGCCGCCCGCCTCGGCCTCCACCCAGTCGGTCAGGTCGATGGCGCCCACGGCCGGGTGAAGGTCGCGGAACTCCAGCCGCCCCCAGCCCCGGTCCGCGAAGAAGCCGGCCGCGGCGCGCCAGAACTCCGCGGGGTTCAGCCCGCCCCAGTCGATGCCCGCGAAGTCGCGCGCCACCCGCTCCTGCAGCGACGCATAAACCTCTTCGCCCAGCTCGTAGCCCAGCTGGCGCAGCACGGTGACGGCCTCCATCGGCTGGCGGTCGCCCACGACGGCCGTGCGAACCGAGGCCAGCAGCGTGGCGGGCACCTGCAGAAAGCGCGGCGGGGCGGCGATGGCGTTCATAGGAGACTTTCCTGGACGGCGCCACCAGCGACGGCGGCGGGTTCGGTGGATGGATCGGGTTCGGCCGCGGCAGCCGCGGCGGCCAACCGCTCCGGAAGCGCGAGAAGGTCGGCCTCGCTGAGCTCCTTGATGCCCAGCTCGCGCGCCTTGGCCAGCTTGGAGCCGGCATCTTCGCCGGCCACCAGGTAGTCCGTCTTCTTGGAGACGCTTCCCGCCACGCGTCCACCGCACTGCTGGATGAACTCCTCCATCTGCGGCCGTGTCATCGTGGGGTGCGTGCCCGTGATCACGAAGGCCTTGCCCGTGAACGGCCCCTCGGCCGGCTCGGTGCGCTCCTCCGTCATCCTGACGCCCGCGGCCGCCAGCTTGGCGACCACCTCCTGGTTGCGCGGCTCGGCCATCCAGGAGTGAAGCGCCTCGGCCATGATGTGGCCGATGGTGTGGACGGCCTCGATCTCCTCCGTCGAGGCGGCTGCCAGCCGGTCCATGCTGCCGAAGTGCCGCGCCAGCGTCTGCGCCGCGATCTCGCCCACGTGGCGCACGCCCAAGCCAAAGAGCACGCGGGCCAGCCCCTGCTGCTTCGACGCCTCAATGCCGGCCAGCAGGTTCTGCGCGGACTTCTCCTTGAAGCCCTCCAGCGTCAGCAGCTGCTCCTGCGTGAGCGCGTAGATGTCGCCCACGTCGCGCACCATCCCGCGCTCCAGCAGCGTGGCGATGGTCCGCTCGCCCAGGCCGCGGATGTCCATTGCGCCGCGCGAGACGAAGTGCGCCAGCCCCCAGTAGATGCGCGCCGGGCACGCCGAGTTGGGGCAGTACAGCAGGGCCTCGCCCTCCGGCCTCTCCACGGGCGTCCTGCAGCTTGGGCAGGTGTCCGGCATGGAGAACGCCGCCCTGCGCTCCTGTCCCTCCTCCAGCACGGGGCCCACCACCTGGGGGATGACCTCGCCGGCGCGCTTGATGATGACCTTTTCACCCTCGCGGATGTCCTTGCGGCGGATGTCATCCTCGTTGTGCAGCGTCGCCAGCTTCACCACCACCCCGCCGACCTCCACGGGCTCCAGCTCCGCATACGGATTGAGCGCGCCCGTGCGCCCCACGTTGATCCGGATGGCGTTGAGCGTGGTGACGGCCAGGTCCGGCGCATACTTGTAGGCGATGGCCCAGCGCGGATCGCGCCCGCCCACCACCCCCAGCTCCTCCTGCAGCGGCAGCGGGTTCACCTTGATGACCGCGCCGTCCACCTCGTAGTCCAGCGTGCGCCGCCGCCCCTCGAAGTCCTCCACGAACGCCAGGACCTCCTCCAGGTCCGCGCACGGCCGGGCGAGCGGATTCACGGGGAGCCCCCACGCCCGCAGCGCCTCCAGCAGCCCCCACTGCGTGGTGAAGGGCACGGGCGTGCCGCCGGCCTCTACCGCGTAGGCAAAGAAGCGCAGGGGACGCGACGCCGTGACGCCCGGGTCCAGCTGCCGGAGGGACCCCGCCGCGCTGTTGCGGGGGTTGGCGAACGTCGCCTGCCCGTCCGCCGCGCGCCGCTGGTTCAGCTTCTCGAACCCCGCGAGCGACATGTACACCTCGCCGCGGATCTCCATCCGGCGCGGGAGGGCGGGCCCATCTCCCCGAAGCCGAAGGGGGATCTCGCGGATGGTGCGCAGGTTGCGCGTCACGTCCTCGCCGATGGTGCCGTTGCCCCGCGTTGCCCCGCGCACCAGCACGCCGTCCTCGTAGGTCAGCGCGATCGCCAGCCCGTCGATCTTGGGCTCGGCCACATAGCCGGCCGTGAGCACCTCGTCGGCGATGCGCGCGTTGCGCACCTCCCACGCGCGCAGCTCGTCGGGCCCGAACGCGTTGTCCAGGGAAAGCATGGGCGCCAGGTGCTCCGTCTTTTCCAGACGGCTGGCGGGCTCGGCGCCCACGCGCTGCGTGGGAGAGTCGGGGGTGCGCAGCTCGGGGTGGGCCGCCTCCAGCTCGCGCAGCTCGCGGAACAGGCGGTCGTACTCCGCGTCGGGACGCGAGGGCGCGTCCAGCACGTAGTACTCGTGGTTCGCCTGCTCGATGCTTTCCCGGAGCTCGGCGGCCCGGGCGGCCGCCTCGGGTGGGGCGGCGGGGCTCATGCCTGCGGCTGCGGCGTTTCGACCTGGGTGGCGCGCACGGCGCGGTTGCGTCCGCTGCGCTTGGCCTCGTACAGCGCCTCGTCGGCGGCCTTCAGCAGCTCCTCGGGGGTGTCGGCCTGCGACGCTTGGGACGACGCCACGCCGCACGAGGTGGTCATGCGGATTTCCACCGCGCCGTCACGGTACAGGTGCTCTTCGACGGCGGCACGCACGCGCTCCGCGAACGCGGCGGCCTCTTCCTCGTCGGTGTTGGGAAGGATGGCGATGAACTCCTCGCCGCCGTACCGCCCCACCATGTCGATCTCGCGCGCCGTTTCCTTGATGATGCGCGCCGTTTCGTACAGCACCACGTCGCCCGTCGGGTGGCCGTAGGTGTCGTTGATGCGCTTGAACTTGTCCAGGTCGATCATTGCCACGCCCACCGGCTCGCCCGTGCGGCGGCTGCGCTCCCACTCGTCGTGCAGCTGCTCATGCACGTGGCGGTGGTTGAACAATTCCGTCAGGCCGTCGGTCACCGACAGCTTCTTCAGCCGGATGTTGGCGTGCTCCAGCTCGCGGTTCTTAAGGTCCAGCTCGTCCTGCAGGCGCTTGACGCGCAGCATGGCGCGCATGCGCGCCTCGAGCTCGTTGAAGTTGTACGGCTTGCTGATGTGGTCGTCGGCGCCCGACTCCAGCCCCTGCACCACGTCCTCGGTTTCCGTCAGCGCGGTCACCAGAATGATGGGGATGAACGGGAGCGACTCGTCGTCCTTGATGCGCCGGGTGACCTCGTGGCCGTCCATCCCCGGCATCATCACGTCCAGCAGGATCAGGTGCGGGGCCTGTACCTTGACGGCCTCCAGCGCCTCGGGACCGTTGGTGGCGGTGACGACCTCGTAGCCGCGCGACGCGAGCCGGGCGTGAAGGATCTCGACGTTGTCGGGAACGTCGTCCACCACCAGCACGCGGGTGGGGCCGTCTTCCGTCACCCCGGCCGAGATGGTCAAGCGTTCGCCTCCCGGCCGGACCCGATGAACTTCTCCACCTCGGCCACCACGCGGCGCGGCTCGCAGGGCTTGGCCAGGTACCCGTCGCAGCCCACCTCGGTGGCCTTGGCGCGGTCCGTGGCCAGGGCGTGCGCGGTGAGGGCGATGATGGGAATGGAGCTGGTGGCCGCGTCGCCCTTGAGGATGCGCGTGGCTTCCCAGCCGTCGATGATGGGAATGGAGATGTCCATCAGGATCAGGTCCGGATGGTCTTCGCGCGCCATCCGCACCCCGTCTTCGCCGTTGCGGGCCTCGATGACCTGGTACCCGAAGTGCTCGAGGATCGTCCGGTAGACGGTCCGATTGTCCTCGTTGTCCTCCACGAGCAGGACCGTCTTGCTGGAATCCGCCATCCCGAAGTGCCTCCTGTCCAGTTTCCGTCTGACGCCCACCCCGCCGCGCGATGGCGCGGGCAAGGCGTTAATTATACCCCCGTGCACGGGCGTGGCAAGGCTGGCCCCCCGGAGCTCTGCCCTTCCGCTGGCACGCGCGTTGCCCCCGCCCAGCCCGCGCCACGCCGCGGCTTTCTCCCTGATCCCAGGCTTGCGTTCCATGCACTACGAAGAACAGTCGCGGCGCCGCACCATCCTGCGCGGCTTTGCCCTGGGCGCCATGCTGGGCATCGGCGCGGCGCTCCTGCTGTCGCCGGGGCGCGTTCCCGCGGGGGACGCCGTCGCCCGGGTGCGGGGGATGCGCGCGCCGGCCGAGGGCCGGGCCGGGGCGGGTAAGGGCGCGGCGGCGCGGATGGCGAAGCGACGCTTCACGCTGTAGCGGCCCGTTCCGATCGAACGAACTCGGCCGCCCTCGCCGCGGCGGCCCGCGCATACACGAGGTTCTGCACCGATGCCGACCGATCCGCGGGACCTGGGCCCGCTGTTCCGCGAGAACTTTCCCGGCCGCCGGTTCGTGGTGGTTTCCAACCGCGAGCCGTACGAGCACAAGTGGTCGCAGGAGGTGGGCGAGATGGAGGTGGGGCGCCCCGCCGGCGGCCTTACCTCGGCGCTCGACCCGCTGCTGCAGGCGCTGGGCGGCATGTGGGTGGCCTGGGGCTCGGGCGATGCCGACCCCCAGGCGGTGGACAACGACGACCGCGTCCGCGTTCCGCCGGAGGACCCCAGCTACACCCTGCGCCGGGTGTGGCTCACGGACACCGACATCCACCGCTACTACCTGGGGTTCAGCAACCAGTTCCTGTGGCCGCTGTGCCACCTGCGGCCGGACCTTACCCGTGTCCGGGGCCGCTACTGGGAGCGCTACCGCCGGGTGAACCGGCGCTTCGCCGAAGCGGTGCTGGAAGAGGTGAAGGGCAAGGACGCCGCGGTGTGGTTCCAGGACTACCACCTGGCGCTGGCGCCGCACCTGGTGCGCAGCCGTCGGCCGGACCTGTCGCTCGCCCACTTCTGGCACATCCCGTTTCCGCCCATCGACATCTTTCGCCTGGCCCCGCAGGCGGCGCCCCTGCTGCGCGGGCTGCTGGCGAACGACCTGATGGGCTTTCACCTGCCCATCTTCGCCGACAACTTCCTGCGGGCCGCGCGGCGCATCGCCGGTGCCGAGGTGGACTGGCAGGCGCGCACCGCCACGCTCGACGGCCACACCTGCCACGTGGGCGCGTTCCCCATCTCCATCGACATCCAGCAGTTCCAGGACGCCGCCACGGCGCCGGGGGTGGAGGAGCAGATGACGCGCATCCGCAAGCGGTACGCGCCGGGCGGCGGGCGCATCGGCATCGGGGTGGACAGGCTGGACTACAGCAAGGGGCTGCCGGAAAAGTTCAAGGCGCTGGAGTTCCTGTGGGACCGGTACCCGGAGTTCCGCGGGCGCTTCACCTTCGTGCAGGTGGCGGTGCCCAGCCGCGGCGACATCGCGGCGTACGACGACCTGGCGCAGCGGGTGGACCGGCAGGTGCGCGAGATCAACGAGCGCTTCGCCACGGCCGACTGGCGCCCCATTCACCTGATCAAGCAGTCGCTGCCGGTGGACCGGCTGGCCATCCTGTACCGGCTGGCGGACGTGTGCATCGTGAGCTCGCTGCAGGACGGGATGAACCTGGTGGCCAAGGAGTACGTGGCCAGCCAGGTTGATCGCAACGGCGTGCTGATGCTCTCCCTCTTCGCCGGCGCGGCCGAGGAGATGGAGGACGCCCTGCACATCAACCCGTACGACCCGGAGGGCACGGCCCTGCGCATCCGCGACGCCCTGGTCCTCCCGGCCGACGAGCGGGCGGCCAGCATGGAGCGCCTGCAGGGGTCGCTGACCTCGATCTACGACTGGATGAACGACATGTTCCAGTGCTGGGGACGGGTTTCGCGCGGGGACGGCGCGTGCGAGCAGCCCCCCGCGGACCCGTTCGCGGAGCCCTTCGACGAGGAGATGGTGGCGGGGGTGGAGGGGGACGAGCGGTACTGACGACGAAAGGAAAACGGGTATGGCGAAGCTCGTGTTCGGAATGAACCAGTCCCTGGACGGCTACGTCGACCACACGGCGTTCGCGCCGGATCCCACGCTGTTCCGCCACTTCGTCGAGGAGGCCCGGGGGCAGGCGGGGAGTGTGTACGGCCGCAAGATCTACGAGATCATGCGGTACTGGGACGACGATCACCCGGAGTGGAACGCAGATGAGCACGCCTTCGCGGAGGCGTGGCGGAAGCAGCCGAAATGGGTCGTCTCGCGCACGCTGACGTCGGTTGGGCCCAACGCCAGCCTCGTCGGGGATGACCTGGAGGGCGCCATCCGCGCGCTGAAGGCCGAGCGCGAGGGGGAGATCGAAGTGGCCGGCCCGGACCTGGCGCAAAGCCTCACTGAGCTTGGCCTGATCGATGAGTATCGGATCTACCTGCACCCGGTGGTGCTTGGTGGGGGCAGCCCGTATTTCGCCGGCCCCCAGCCGCCGCTGCGGCTGGTGGCTCACGATCGGATCGGCGAGGACGTGATCCGGCTGACCTACGTTCCTGCGTAGTCTCACGACGCGGGGGCGAGGGACGTGGACTCGTAGCGGGCGGGGTTTCGCGCGTCACGTCGGGTGTGTGGCGGATCCCTCGGTCGCTGCCGGCTGGAGTGCGAGGGGCAGGTGAGGCGTGGCCGCTCCGTCGGAATGACACCAGCGGCCTCGTTTTTCTTTCCGCGAGGGAGAGTGTAGTTTCACTCACGCACTTTCGCACTTTCGCACTTTCGCACTTTCGCACTCACGCACTCACGCACTCACGCACTATCCCTTGTCCCGAACCATCGCCTTCGACTACGGCCAGCGCCGCATCGGCGTGGCGGTCAGCGACCCCACGCGGACCATCGCGTCGCCGCTGACCACGCTGCAGCGGCGTGCCGGAAAGCGGCCGCCGTGGCCCGAGATCGCCGCGTTGATCGCGGAGAGCGAGGCCGACGAGGCCGTCGTGGGGCTGCCGCTGGACCTGGCCGGCGAGGAGAACGAGTGGGTGGCCGAGGTACGGCGCTTCGGCGACGACCTGGGGCGCCGCACCGGGCTGCCCGTGCACTGGATGGACGAGCGCATGTCGTCCATCAGCGCCGAGCGGGCGGTGCGCGGGATGGGGCTCAAGAAGAGCGACCGCGAGCAGAAGGGACGCATCGATTCCGCGGCGGCGGCGGTGATCCTGGAAACCTGGCTGGCCCTCCGCCGCAACCAGCGCAGGGCTTCGGGGGAAACGGAATGAGGTTCGGTCGATCGGTCGCCGTGCTCGCTGTCGTGCTGCTGGCGGCCTGCGGCAGCGGCGAGGGGAAGGGCGAGCCGGTGCGCTTCAAGGTGCCGGAGGGGAGCGGGCTGTCGTCCGTCACCGACACGCTGGCCAAACGCGGCGTCGTCGGCTCCGCCGCCACCTTCAAGCTGTACGCGCGGATGAAGGGCGCCGCGCCCAAGCTGAAGCCCGGCGTGTACGAGGTGCGCCCCGGCGCCTCGTACGGGCTGATCGTGCAGAAGCTCACCACCGGCGACGTGGTGAAGACGCGCGTCGTCATTCCCGAGGGATGGGACCTGCGCGGCATCGCCCCGCGGCTGGCGCAGGCCACGGGGCTGCCGGCGGACTCGGTGCTGTCGCGGCTGATGGACCCCGCGCTGGCGCAGAAGTACGGGGTGCCCGGGCCCACGCTGGAGGGCTACCTGTATCCCGCCACGTACACCCTGCCGATGGGCTCGTCGCTGGACCGCATCCTTCGCGAGATGACGGGGCAGTACAAGCGCCAGTGGACGCCCGCCATGCGCGCCCGCGCCCAGGCGCTGCGGATGAGCGAGCGCGAGGTAGTGACGCTGGCGTCGATCGTGGAAAAGGAGGCGCGCGTGTGGACCGAGCGTCCGACGATCGCCCGTGTCTACCACAACCGCCTGCAGCGCGGAATGCGCCTGGAAGCGGATCCCACCGTCCAGTATGCCCTGGGCGAGCACCAGAGGCGGCTGCTGCAGAAGCACATCCAGCAGGTGGCGGCCGACCCGTACAACACGTATCGCCACAAGGGGCTGCCGCCCGGCCCCATCGCGTCCCCGAGCCGCGGGGCGGTGGAGGCGACGTTGAACCCGGCGGAGCACGAGTTCCTGTTCTTCGTCGCGCGCCGCAACGGCACGCACGTCTTCACGCGGACGTACAACGAGCACCTGCGCGAGGTCGCCAGGTCGCGCGCGGAGCTTCGCGCCGCGCAGCAGGGCGCCCGCCGGTGACGCTCATCGACCGGCTGCGGCTGATCGTGGTCACCGACGCGGACTGCGGCGGGCGCGACCTGGTGGACGTCGTTCGCGCGGCGCTGCGGGGCGGCGCGCCGGCCATCCAGCTGCGGATGAAGGGCGCGGCCGCCCGCGACATGGTGGAAATGGCCCATGCGCTGCTCGCGGAGACCCGACCCGCCGGGGCGCTGCTGTTCGTGAACGACCGTGTGGACGTGGCCGTGATCGCCGGGGCGGACGGCGCGCACGTGGGCCAGGATGACCTGCCCGTCGGGGCGGCACGGCGGGTTTCACCCCCCGGCTTTCTGCTGGGCGTTTCGGCCGAGAGCGTGGAGTTGGCGCTGCAGGCGGAGGCCGAGGGTGCCGACTACGTGGGCGTCGGCTCCGTCTATGCCACGGGCAGCAAGGCCGACGCGGGCGAGCCCATCGGCCTCGGACGGATCGCGGAGGTGGCCGCGGCCGTGAACATCCCGGTCGTCGGCATCGGGGGGATCGCTATCGGAAACGCGCGTGCGGTGGTGGAGTCGGGCGCCGCCGGCGTGGCGGTGATCAGCGCTGTCATGCGCGCGGACGATCCCGAGTCCGCCACGCGCGAACTGCTGCGGGCCACGACGTTGTAGCCCGCCCGAATTGGAACTAGAAAAGGCCGGAGCCGCTGGTGCGGCGCCGGCCGTTTCTGTCGTTTGTCAGTCGAGCTTCTGCTTCCCTTCGCCGTTCCCGGCTTTCGGCGGGGCCTGCTTGCCGCGAGAAAGGTACACGAGGAGCAAACTCCCGAGCGCACCGATGAAGGTGGCGATCCCTTCCAGGCTCTTGCCTTCGTTGATGAGGTAGAATCCTCCGAGTATCCCCGTCATCGTGATGATGAACGCAGACCCGAGCCCCAGAAACGAGAGCCGCAACAGCCCGCGCTGCATTCTCCTGCGGTGCCCGCCCTCATCCTCGGCCATCCTGACGATCCGATCGGCCAGACCGGGTACGACGGCTTCGTACTCGGCCAGAAGGTCCGGCGGCGGGAGAGGCCCGGAGAAGGACGAGGACTCCGAAACGTGGATCGCGGTGGGGAACAACTCCTCCTGACGCAGAATCGCAGGCCCTTCGGAGGAGCCTGCGACTGCGTTATCCAGCTGGGGCGAAAGCTGTTGGTCCCCGTTCGTCTGTTTCTGTGACATCGGCCTCCGCTCCCGCTCTCCCGAGTGCTATCTGCCAGTCTCGCCGGAGTGCTTCCGCGTCGGCCGAAAACCCACGCCAGTCGACGTTCGTCAACAACAATCCCCCGAGATCCAGTGCGTGTGCAGCGCCCCACAGGAATGCATTCGTCTTCCCGCGAGCACTGCTACGGAGGGTGGAGTTGCTCATCATATCCCGTTCGCGTCGAAGCAGCCTGGGCTTGCTACCCACAGGTTGCAGGGTCCGTTCCGTGATGTCAACCCTTTTCCCTACCCCGTTGCGAGCGTCGGACGGGTCAGCAGTCACGGACAGCGAGGATCATCTACCAGGCGACTTCGCGGCCGTCGAGTTCGTACTTGGTGAGCATCCGGTGGATGGTCTTGCGGTCGATGCCGGCCGTGCGCGCGGCGTGCGAGATGTTGCCGTTGTGCCGGTTCAGCAGGTCGCGCAGGTACTCCTTTTCGAATACCGTGATCGCGTCGTTCTTGGCCTCGTGAAACGGCTGGTCGGCGCTGAACGACATGGCCGTGCGCGTGCCGCTGGAGGGCACCGCCGACAGCTCCTCGGGAATGTCCTCCACCCCGATCTCCTGCCCGGGCAGGCAGAGCGAGACGATGCGCTCCACCATGTTCTGCAGCTCGCGCACGTTGCCCGGCCACGAGTAGTCGCCCATCACCCGCAGCGCCTCGGGGGTGAACCGCAGGTTTCCGCGGTCGTACTCCTCGGCAAAGTTGCGCAGGAAGCTCTGGGCGAGCGCGGGGATGTCCTCGCGCCGCTGCCGCAGGGCCGGAAGCTTCACCGGCACCACGTTCAGCCGGTACAGCAGGTCCTGGCGCAGGTTGCCGTCGCGCACCGCCTGCTCGGGATCGCGGTTGGTGGCCGAAATCCACCGAACGTCGATGGGGATCTCGCTCTCGCCGCCCACCCGCCGGATGCGCCGCTCCTGGATGACGCGAAGGAGCTTGGCCTGCAGGTCCATGCTCATCTCCGACACCTCGTCCAGGAAGAAGCTTCCCCCCGCGGCCACCTCCAGCAGCCCGCGCCGCAGCGTGTCGGCGCCGGTGAACGAGCCCTTCTCGTGCCCGAACAGCTCGCTTTCCAGCAGGTTGTCGGGGAGCGCGGCGCAGTTGATGGCCATGAAGGGCCGCGCGCTCCGCCGGCTGTTGGCGTGGATGGCGCGCGCGATCAGCTCCTTGCCCGTGCCGGACTCGCCCGAGATGAAGACGCTGGCGTCCGTGGGCGCCACGCGCGACACCACCGAGAACACCTTCTGAATGCTGTCGCTGGTGCCGATGATGTTGTCGAAGCTGTAGTGCTTCTTCAGCTGGTCGCGCAGGTGGGCGTTGTCGCGCACCAGCTGCACCTGCTGCCCCGCGCGCCCGATGAGAATGCGCAACTGCGTGGCCGTGAACGGCTTGGGGATGTAGTCGTAGGCGCCGGCGCGGATGGCTTCGACGCTGCTGTCGACAGTGGCGAAGCCGGTGATCATCACCACCAGCGTTTCCGGCGACTGCTTCTTGATTTCCTTGAGCAGGGCCAGCCCGTCCATGTCGGGCAGGTGCAGGTCGGTGAGGACGATGTCGGGGCGGTGCCGGCGAAGGCTGTCGAGCGCCCCCTTGCCGCGTCCCTC
>NZ_DATBNB010000393.1 GCF_036554565.1 Longimicrobium sp.
GGTGTCGTCACTGCCGCAATAAGGGCATCTCATCGATAGATCGGGAAGCGCTGGCAGAGGCTGAGCACCCGCGCCTTCACGCTCTCCTCCACCGCCGAATTGGCCGCCGCGTCATTGGCCCGCGCCAGCCCGTCCAGCACCTCGCCGATAAGCCGGCCGACCTCGCGGAACTCCGCCTCACCGAAGCCGCGCGTGGTGCCGGCCGGCGTACCAAGGCGGACGCCGGAGGTGACCATCGGCTTCTCCGGGTCGAAGGGGATGGCGTTCTTGTTGCAGGTGAGGTGCGCGCGGTTCAGCGCCGCCTCGGCCGATTTGCCGGTCACGCGCTTCGGGCGGAGGTCCACCAGCAGCAGGTGGTTGTCCGTGCCGCCGGAGACCAGCGTGAAGCCGTGCTCGGCCAGCCCCTCGCCCAGCGCGCGCGCGTTCGCGATCACCCGGCCGCTGTAGTCGCCGAACTCCGGCCGCAGCGCCTCGGCAAAGGCCACGGCCTTGGCCGCGATCACGTGCATCAGCGGGCCGCCCTGGATGCCGGGGAAGATCTGCTTGTCGATGGCCTTGGCGTGCTCCTCGCGGCACAGGATCATCCCGCCGCGGGGGCCGCGCAGCGTCTTGTGCGTGGTAGAGGTCACCACGTCGGAAAAGGGCACCGGGTTGGGGTGGTGCCCGGTGGCCACGAGCCCGGCGATGTGCGCCATGTCTACCACCAGCCGCGCCCCGCACTCCTGGGCGATCTCGCCGAACGTTTCGAAGTCGATCTGCCGCGGATAGGCGCTGGCGCCGGCCACGATCACCGTGGGCTTCACCTTCATGGCCTGGTCGCGCAGGGCGGCGTAGTCGATCCGGTGGTCGTCGGGGCGAACGCCGTACGCCACCACGTTGTACAGCCGCCCGCTGAAGTTCACCGGCGAGCCGTGCGTAAGGTGCCCGCCCTCGCTCAGGTTCATTCCCAGCAGCGTGTCGCCGGGCTGCATCAGCGCGAAGTACACGGCCATGTTGGCCTGCGCCCCCGAGTGCGGCTGCACGTTGGCGTGCTCGGCGCCAAAGAGCTGCAGAAGGCGCTGGCGGGCCAGGTCTTCCACCACGTCCACCACCTCGCAGCCGCCGTAGTAGCGCTTGCCGGGATAGCCCTCGGCGTACTTGTTCGTGAGCACCGAGCCCATGGCCTGCAGGACGGCCCGGGAAACGAAGTTCTCCGAGGCGATCATTTCCAGCTGGGTTTCCTGCCGGCTGGCTTCGTCCACCAGCAGGCGGTGGATCTCCGAGTCGGTCTGCTTCAGCGCGTCCATGCGTCTTTTCCCGGGCGTCACGGTCAGGATCGGGGCACCTCTCAAGGCGCGCAAACTACCCCGCGCCGGGCCCGGTGTACAGTGCCGGAGGCATGTGTCGCACGTCGCGGAATCTGCTACGGGCGCAGCGGCCCGCACCTTGCTGGAAGGGAAAACACATGTCGGTGCGCCCGTGCGTCGTAGGGCCGCGCGCCGAAGGACGAGATCCAAATCCGCGTACGGAGTTACAGATGAGATACCTGCGCCACCTGGGGATCATGGCGCTTGCCGCCGGCCTGCTGACCACCTCCGCCTGCTCGGGGAACGACCGCGGGAGCAGGCTGCCCGGGGTGTTCCGCCCGAGCGTGGGCGAGCGCGACAGCCGCGATCGTGACGGCGATGGGAACCGCGACGCGCGGCCGAACAAGGACCAGGGCCGCCGCGACGAGACCCGCTGCAACGCCGGGCGCGGCAACGGAAACGGCAACGGGCGCTGCCGCAACGGCGACAAGGGCAACGGCCGCAACCCGTAACCCGGTCGACGTGAAAGCTGAGGCGGGGCGGCACTTCGGTGCCGCCCCGCCTCGTTTCGTTCACCTGCGCGATTCGCCTAGCGCGTCAGGCGGTAGATGAGCAGCGCGGCGCGCCTGATCTGCAGCGGAAGCGTTTCCAGGTCGATGCGCTCGTTGGGCCCGTGCGCTCCGGAGCCGTGCACGCCCAGCCCCGCCAGCGCGTCGGTGTACGGGGCCACGAACGAAACGTCGGCCGCCCCGCGCCGGCCGGGATCGAACGCCTGCATCGGCGCGGTACCCAGGTCGCGGTTGACGGTGTTCAGCACCTCCAGCAGCGCCTGGTTGCCTTCCGTCGGCGGCATGGACGGATAGCCCTCGCCGAAAGTGATGTCCGCCTCCGTGCGCGGAAGGTGGCGGGCGACGATGGCCGTCATCCGCTCGCGGGTGCGCCGCAGCTGCTCGTCGGTGAGCGTACGGATGTCGCCGGTGACGATGGCCGTCTGCGCGATCACGTTGGTCTTGCCGAACGCCGTCCCCGCGCTGCGCTGCGGATCGTACTCCACGTCCGTCCCGCCGACGATCACCCCCGGGTTGAAGGTGAGGTTGGGCTCGCCCCGCAGTTCCTCGTGAAAGGCGTTGAGGATGCGCGCGGCCTCGAAGATGGCCCCGCTCCCCGA
>NZ_DATBNB010000394.1 GCF_036554565.1 Longimicrobium sp.
TGCAGCGGCTGCTGGAGCAGGACGCCGCCTACCGCTGCTTCTGCACGCCCGACGAGCTGAACGCCAAGCGCGAGCAATTGAAGGAGGAGTACCGCTACGACCGCGCGTGCTACCACATTCCGCGCGACGAGTCCGAGCGCCGCGCCGCCGCGGGCGAGCCGTTCGCCGTCCGCTTCCGCGTTCCCGAGGGCGAAACGGCGTGGGACGACGAGGTGCACGGCGACACGCGCTTCCGGAACGAGAGCATCGACGACTTCATCGTCCTGCGCACCGACGGCACGCCCATCTACAACCTGGCCGTGGTGTCGGACGACATCGACATGCGCATCACCCACGTGATCCGCGGCGACGACCACATCGCCAACACGCCCAAGCAGATCCTGCTGTACCAGGCCATGGGCGCCGCCGTCCCCCGCTTCGCCCACCTGCCCATGATCCTGGGGCCCGACGGCAAGCGGCTCAGCAAGCGCCACGGCGCCACGGCGGTGGGCCAGTACGCGGAGCAGGGCATCCTCCCCCAGGCGATGAACAACTTCCTCGCGCTGCTGGGATGGAACCCCGGCGGCGACGTGGAGGTGATGGGGATGGACGAGCTGGCCGAGCGGTTCTCGCTGGACCGCGTCAACAAGAAGAGCGCGGTGTTCGACACGGCCAAGCTGGAGTGGATGAACGGCCAGCACATCGCCCTCACCCCCGCCGCCGAGCTGCTGCCCCTGGTGGCGCCCGTCCTGGTGCGCGACGGGCTGATCACGGAAGCGGACGTCGGCGCGCGGCGCGACTGGCTGCTCCGCCTGGTCGAGGAGCTGAAGATCCGCGGGCGCACCATCCACGAGATCGCCGGGCACGCGCGCACCTACCTGGTGGACGAGGTAGAGGAGTACGACGAGGCCTCCGTCGCCAAGCACTGGAAGAACGCCGCCGAGGTGGACCAGCGCCTGGCCAGCGTGCACGAAGGCCTTTCGGGAGTGGACCCGTGGACGCCCGAGGGCATCGACGCCGCCCTGCGCGCGGCCGCGGAAAAGGCGGGCGTGGGGTTCGGAAAGCTGGCGCAGCCGCTGCGCGTGGCGCTCGTGGGACAGGCCGCCAGCCCGGGAATCGACTTCGTGGTTCACACGCTGGGGCGCGAAGGCGCGCTGCGGCGCATCAGCCGGGCGCGCGAGAAGCTGGCCGCCATGCAGGGCGCGTGAGGCGTCGCGATACGTAATTGTTGACTTCCGGACACTCTGCTCCTAAGTTGCGCCACGAGGCCAGGTAAGGCGTAAACATCCCGCGCTTCGCGCCGGGCGGGCTACGGAAACGTATCGCGCGGCGCGGAAACAACTTGGGACGCCCGGGGGTGGGCGCGCGGCACTGCCGCGTGATCCCGTTTCGCGTTTTCTGGCTTGAAGTGTGACAGGCGGATTCATGAAGAGTCCGGACCATTGGAGGGAAGTACCCACCCACGTTTCATCCCGCGGAGGCGGCCATGCCTGAAGCGCTGACCAAGATCGAGCGCCGGATCCTGAACTACCTTGTGGACTACCTCAAGGAGAACACGTATCAGCCGAGCATCCGCGAAATCGGCAAGCGTTTCGGGATCAAGAGCACCAAGACGGTCTCGGAGCACCTCCAGTCGCTGGCCGACAAGAACTTCATCGAGCGCGACGCCTCCCGTTCGCGCGGCGTGAAGATCCTGGGGATGAACCTGTCGCCGGGGGTGGCGAGCGTGCCGCTGTACGGGCAGATCGCCGCAGGTGTCCCCACGCTCCTTCGCGAGGACGTGGTGGAGGAGTTCGAGCTGGACCGCAAGCTGGCCGGCAGCGCCGACGCCTTCCTGCTGGCCGTCACCGGCGACAGCATGACGGGCATGGGCATCGTCGAGGGCGACATGGTGCTGGTGGAGCCCGCGGACGAGGCCGACATCCAAAACGGCGAGATCATCGCCGCGCGGGTGGACGGCAAGGCCACGGTCAAGCGCTACTTCGCCAACAAGGGCCAGGTGGTGCTGGAGGCGGCCAACACCAGCTACGCCCCCATCCTGGTGCACGAGCACAACGACTTCACCATCCTGGGCCGCGTGACGGGGCTGTACCGCCGCTTCACCCGCGCCCACACCGAGGCCATCGTCACCGGCGCGCCCTGAGCGCTGGAGCCGTACCTGGTGGGGGACCCCGGCGCTTCGCCGGGGTCCCCTTTCGTTTATAGCCGTGCGGGATGCCAACTGATGGGCGAAGAGGCGCGCCACGAGGAGGACGAGAAGTGGATGCGGCTGGCGCTTGAGCAGGCCGCCCTGGCGGAGGCCCTCGGCGAGGTGCCGGTGGGCGCGGTGGTGGTGCGGGGCGGGGAGCTGGTGGCCGCGGGCCACAACCTCACCCACACCCTGCAGGACCCCAGCGCCCACGCCGAGATGGTGGCCATCCGCCGCGCCGC
>NZ_DATBNB010000395.1 GCF_036554565.1 Longimicrobium sp.
CCGTGGCTCGCTACCTCGCCGCGCGCGCCGGCCGCTTCCGCACCGGCACCCCCGCCGATCCGCGTCCCCTGATCGCCGCGCTGGAGGAGAACGCCCGCGAGGCCTTGGGTGACGGATGCGCGGGACTCGCGGATGCCGTCCGCCGCCTGGAAGCGCTCCCGGAGCGCGAAGCAGTCATCGCCGACGCGCGGCTACAGGCGCACGAATGGATTCGCGGACAGCACGGCATCGTGAAGGTGGATGCAATCGACCACGGCGCCGGGACGCGGCTTCCCGGCCCCGCCGATTCCGCGTGGGACCTCGCGGGAGCGGCAGTGGAGTTCGGGATGCAGGATGCAGCCGTGGCCGAACTCGTCCGCGCATGCGCCTCTGCGGCGGGCGAGGATGCACGCGCGCTGGCGGCTGCCGTCGCCGCGTACCGCGCGCCCTACGCCGCCGCGTGCCTGGGCGAAGCGACCTTCGCACGCTGGGAAGCGGGATCCGACCACGAGGCACGCGTGCTGGACGACGAGGTGAATCGCTATCGCATGGCGCTCGCGTCGGAACTCGCGCGCTGACTGCGACCCTCCACAAACAGCCTGTGCATCGAGTTGGCAGCACCGGTAACTGCTGGCGCGGATGAGCAGCTAAAGCCGCCGCTTGGAAAGCGGAAAGCCGTGACCCGGGCCGCTACCGCGTCCCGTTCGGGGCTTCACCAGCATGCGCGGGCGGGACGGGCGTGCACCGCAGCAAGGGCGCGCACGACCGTCCGAGCCACACGAAAGCGTGCAGTCCGCGCAGGCGGACTTCGTGTGTTTGTTGCCGCGAATTCATTCGCCCGTGCAGGGTTGGCCCGTGCAGGGTTGAAGCGCGGGCCGCCGGTGGATGCCGGCGGCCCGCGTGTCTTCTCCCGTCGTGACCGCAGTTACTGCGGCGTGATGCTCACGTACTGCTCCAGCCGCGCGACTTCCTGCTCGTTCACGTACTTGCCGATTTCGCGGCGGAACTGCTCGATGTTGCGATAGGGGCGATACTCCTCGAACTCGTGCTGCATCCGCGGGCCCACGCCGGGGATCAGCAGGATCTCTTCCTTGCTCGCCTTGTTCAGGTCGATGGGCTTCCACAGGCGCGTATACACCGAGTCGCGCTGCTGCTCCGTCAGGTTCTGCCCCGCCAGCACCTTGTCTACGGCCGTCATGTCCTGGAACGGCCGCCCCGCCACCAGCGCGTCGGCCATGGCAGGCGTCACGCCCGGAACCCCGAGCAGCTGCTCGCGCGGCGCCGCGTTGGGGTCCAGCATCCCCGTCGTGGCGGCCGGCGCAGGCGCGGCCGGGGCCGGAGCGGCGGGCGCGGCGGCGGCGCCGCTGTCGAACGCGGCGGCGGTGGCCGCGGAGGTGTCCTGCGCGACACCTGCGTCGCCGGACTCGCCGCCTCCGCAGGCGGCCAGCGTCACAAGAAGGGTGGCGGCGAACAGCTTCGCCGGGATGGGTCCGTTCATCGTGTTTCTCCTGAGTTGTTTCGCGCGCCGAGCGCCGGATGCCGGTGCGCCAGAATGAGTCCGAGCAGCCCGAGCTGAATCATCGCTCCAGGCGCCAGCGCGGGCGTGGCGCCGCGAAGGGCGGCCCACACCAGGGCCACGCCGTTCATGGTGGCGTCGGATTCCAGCTCGAACTCCGCGTTGCCGCGGTAATGCAGGTACAACCCCACGAGCCCGGCCGCAACCGCCAGCCCCATCCCCAGCTGGAACAGGCGCACCGTCGCGCGGGTGGGGCGCAGCCCCATCGCCAGCCCGGCCACCACGATGAACGCCAGCACGGCGAGCGGCGTCCACTGCCAGGCGGACTCGAAGTGCTCCAGCAGGAACAGCTCGGCGCCCAGCCCCAGCGCGCCCACCATCACCAGCGCCAGCAGCAGGCGCCGCAGCACGCCCTCGCCCTCCCCTCCCCGCATCGCATTCCCCGTGGACGCCGTCGACCCGTGCTCCCCCGCGCGAGCGCCATCTTGCACTCCCGCCCCGCCGCCGCGAAAGGGTGACCCCGGCGCGAGCGGAAACGTTGGACCCCGCGCGGCCCGGGCACACGCCGAAGCGCACCTCGAAAGCGAGGTGCGCTTCGGCTTTTCCAGTACCGAACCGGCGAAGCGCGCTTCGGCGGCGAAGGGCCGTTCGGCGGGGGTGTCGAAGGGAGCTTCGGATGGGGTCGTTGCAAATCAACGACTTACGACGGCATTGGGGGTGCTTTGTACAGGGCACCGAAGGCACGTTCGCGGTACACCCTCACCCATCCCCTGGAGGCATCATGCACCCGCTGGACCGAACCCTCAACGAACTGGAAACCGGAATCGACGCCCTGGAATCCGACGAGTTCGAGTTCATGAACGAGAACGAGTGGACCCCCGAGACGGACACCGAAGCCGTCTTCGACGAAGTGCAGGAGATGGAGCTGGCGGCCGAGCTGCTGGGCATCCAGTCGGAAGAGGAGCTGGAGCAGTTCTTCGGCAAGCTGGTGAAGGCGGCCGGCAAGTTCATCAAGGGTCCCGTGGGCCAGGCCCTGGGCGGCGTGCTGAAGAACGTGGCGCGCACCGCCCTGCCGGTGGCCGGGGCGGCGCTGGGCAACCTGGTGGCCCCCGGCGTGGGCGGCATGATCGGCGGCAAGCTGGCCTCCATGGCCGGCCGCGCGTTCGGGCTGGAGCTGGAGGGCATGAGCCCGCAGGACCAGGAGTTCGAGGTGGCCCGCCGGATGGTGCGGCTGGGCGGCGAGGCGGCCCGGCAGGCCTCGCGGATGCCCGCTGGACCGCCCGACCGCGTGGCCAAGGACGCCGTGCTGGCCGCGGCGCAGCAGCACGCCCCCGGCCTGCTGGGCGGCGCGGCGGCGGCGGGCGCGCGCGGCGGCGGACGTCCAGGCGGGTGCGCGTGCGGCGGCCGGTGCGGGGGCCAGGGAGGCGGCCCGGCGCGTGACGCCTCGGGGCGCTTCGCCCGCGCGGGCGGCGGCGGGAGCTACCCGGGCGGCGGGGGCTACCCCGGCGGCGGCGGCCGCGGCGGATACCCGGGCGGGAGCCGCGGCGGGTTCGGCGGGGGCGCGCCGGCCGGCTTCGGCAGCCAGGGCGGGGGCCAGCAGGGCAGCTGGTTCCGCCGCAACGGCGCCATCGTGCTGGTGGGGGCCTGACGGCCATGGCCGCCTCGTTCCCCCACTGGCTGCTGGAGCAGGAGGGCCGCGCGCTCCTCACCCGGCTGGCGCGCATCAAGCCCTTTGCGCTGCACGAGCCCATGGTGGCGGCGGCGGCCGCGTCCACCGCCGCGCAGTCGGCCATCGAGCGCTCCCTGGCCGAGGGGCGCCGCGAGCTGCGGGGGCGCGTCACCCGCTTCCTGGAGTGGATCCGCGGGCCCGGCGCCTCCAGCACGCCGGAAGACGCGCAGCGCCGCTTCACCTTCTTGCGGCTGCGCTTCAACGTGGTGCTTTCGCACTTCGACATCTTCGCCGACGTGCTCACCCAGCGCAGCGAGCACGAGACCGGGGTGTGGCTGTCGGGGCTGGACGTGGTGGCCGAGGACGCGCTGGCACTGCCCGGCGTGTACGAGCACCCCCCGGTGGTGTGCTACCTGGACCGCGGCCACGGCGCCGCCATCCGCCGCGCCCGCACCCGCCTTCCCGGCGGGGGAGAAAGCCCGGTGGCCATCATCCGCGTGCCCCGCGAGCGGATGGTGGGAAGCGGCATCGCCTCGTCGCTGGTGCACGAGGTGGGGCACCAGGCCGCCGCCCTGCTGGACCTGGTGAACGAGCTGCGCCCCGCCCTGGGGCGCGCCCGCGCCGCCGCCGGCCCGCTGGCCCCCGCCTGGGTGCTGTACGAGCGGTGGATCTCCGAGATCGTCGCCGACTTCTGGTCCGTCGCGCGGGTGGGCGTGGGGAGCACCACGGGGCTGATGGGGGTGGTGAGCCTGCCCCGGGCCTTCGTCTTCCGCGGCAGCGTCGACGACCCCCACCCCATTCCCTGGGTGCGCGTGCGGCTTTCGTGCGCCATGGGCGCCCAGCTTCACCCCGACCCGCAGTGGGGCGAGCTGTCGCGGGCCTGGGAGCAGTTCTACCCCCTGGGCGACGACGTTCCCGACGAGCAGCGCAGGCAGATCGAGATGTGCGAGCGCGCCATGCCCGCCTTCGTGCGGATGCTGGCCAGCTTTCGCCCCTCGGCGCTGCGCGGGCGCACCCTGGCGCAGGCCATGGAGCCGGGGGCGCGCTCACCCGCCCGGCTGCGCGCCCTGTACCGCGGGGCGGGGGGCAACTTCCAGCGCCTGCGGGGCGGCGCGCCCTCGCTGGTGTTCGCCATCCTGGGCCAGGCCCGGGCAGACGGCGCCATCACCCCCGAGCAGGAAAGCCGGCTGCTGGCCGACCTGCTGACCTTCTGGGCGCTGCGCAGCACCCTGGAAACCACCGACTTCGCCGCCGCGCGCCCGCGGGCCGTGGCCGCGCTGTCCATCACGGGCTAACCGCCCCCGAATCCAGCACGAGGACGAAATGCCGAAAAAGGGACAGGATCCAAACCCGGGCGCGAACCGCGACCCGCACGACGCGGAGGAAACGTTCACGCCCCCGGCGACCTTGCCGCCCATCAGCCACGTGCCCGCGACCGGCACGACGAAGACGGACGGAACGACGACGACCGGGACGACCACGACACCCACGGCCACCGCGGCGACCGGCACCGGTACGACCGACCCCCGGACCACCGCGACGGGCGGCACGGGCGAGGGGGGGACCCCGACGCCCACCTCGCTCCCGCAGCCGCTGAAGGTGACCTTCGACCAGGCCGAGGAGCGCACGTTGAAGACCGCCGCCGACCTCCTGGTGAGCAACGCCGAGGCGATGGGCCAGACGGCGCGCGACATGGTGGACGCGACCTACCTGATCGCCGAAAAGATCAGCGCGTCGCCGGCGCTGTCCACGACGGAGCGCGGCATGACGCTGCGGCGGGCGGGCGAGGTGAACACCGCCACGTCGGAGCTGTGGATCGCCATCGCGGCCCACACCGATGCCATCTCGTTCGACAGCTACGAGCAGTTCATCGAGGACCTGCTGTGCAACCGCACTCCCGGCGACTACCGCGACACGCAGGAGGAGCAGGTCCGCAGCGATCCCGACTCCATGCTGGCGAAGCCGGGCCGCGACCGGATGTTCACGCGGATGTCGGAGCTGCGCCACCTGCCCGGCGGCGAGTTGTACGAGCTGCTGCGCACCGCCACCGAGGCGTTCCTGCTCATCCACACGGGCGTGTACCCGCCGGTGGGCATGAACACGGCCCGGGCCATCGGCGCCAACAGCGCCACCGGGCCCGTGGGCGATCCGTACGACCGGCTGAACACGGGCATCCGGGTGAACGAGCTGGAAAGCAAGCTTTCCGCCTACCTGGGCACCTCGCGCAACAACTACCTGCACGCCATCGCGCGGCAGGGCGCGCTGCGCATCGCCGAGTCGGCGACGGAGCCCAGCAAGTACAATCCGCCGCCGTCGCCGTTCTGCATGGACGAGGGGGCGTTCGTCACCCGGCCGCTGCTGCTGGAGCTGATCTGGAACTACTGGCACGAGGAGGCCATGCTCACGCAGACCACGGCCGCCATCACCCGCCGCTTCCAGAACGTCCGCCGCGCGGGCCCCGGCCCCGACCCCCTGGGAGAGCTGGAGCTTCACCCCCTGCGCGGGCTGAGCGGGTTCCTGTGGGGCTACCTGCGCGACGAGCCCCAGCGGCTGACGGTGGCGCGCCGGGCGTACGAGTACAGCCACCAGTACGGGCTCACGCTGTGGGGCAAGGCGGTGCCGTCGCTGGGGGCGGCCGACCCGCGCCCGCGGTTCCTGGAGGCGTTCCACAACCTGCTGCGCCAGGCCGTGCGCTTCTATCGCGAAGACGCCGACACCACGGTGATCGCCGACGCCTTCCCGGTGCTCAACTCCATCCGCGAAGTGCACCTGGTGCTGGCCGAGGGCGCCCACAACCAGTTCCGCGACCTGCCCTGGACGGCGCGGGTGGAGATGCTGATGCAGCAGTGGCTGCTGGCCCGCCCCGAGATGCGCGAGTTCCTGCGCGGCCGGCAGATGGTGCCGTACCCGGAGGGATGGATGGGGTCCGTCGACGCCATGAAGCGGCTGCAGGGGTGGGGCGACACCAGCGTCATCCACTTCCGCGACCTGGCCCGCTTCGGCGAGCGGCTGCTGCTTTCCATCCGCTACGGCAACTGGACGGAGATCACCAGCCAGGACCACGCGGTCGCCTGGCTGCGGTACTGGAAGGAAGAGGTGCAGGGCTACATCCACTCGTACTTCACCGCCACGGGCGTCAACCTGTCGGACGACGCGGTGGAGGTGAGCAACCGGGCCGACGTGCGCTACGTGCAGCCGTCGTACCACCTGCGCAACCGGCTGCTGGCCTCGCGCCGCGCCCTGAACGCATCGCGCTGAGCCGTTCCCGGCGTGGGGCCGAGCGGCCCCACGCCACCGTCCCGCGGGCCCGGCCCGCGCCAACACACATCTTCTTCCACTGCGGAGGCTACCATGCACAACCTGGATCGCACCCTCAACGAGTTCACCTTTCAGGGCGAGTACGAGGGCGAATACGAGGGCGGCTGGAGCGGCGAAACGTACGGCGAGGTGCTGAACGAGACCGACGAGATGGCGCTCGCCGCCGAGCTGCTCTCGGTGAGCAACGAGTACGAGATGGAGCAGTTCTTCGGCAAGCTGGTCAGCCGGGTTGCGGGCGCCGCCCGCAACTTCGCCCGGTCCGACGCGGGCAAGGCCTTGGGCGGCATTCTCAAGGACGCGGCCGGCAAGGCGCTGCCCGTGGTCGGCGGCGCCATCGGCGGGGCCATCGGCGGCGGGCAGGGGCAGCAGTGGGGCGAGCGCATCGGCACGGGGGTCAAGGGCGTGCTGGGGTGGGAGATGGAGGGCGGCGACGGCGAGATGGAGTTCGAGACGGCGCGCGCCCTGGTGCGCACGGCCACCGACGCCATCCAGGCCCTGGGACAGGGCGCGGCGGTGGGCGCCTCGCCCGTGGCGGCGGCCAAGCAGGTGGCCATCCTGGCGGCCCAGCGGCAGGCGCCGCAGCTGCTGAAGGTGATCGCCACGGCCAGGCCGGGCGGGAACGGCAACGGCGCCGGCGCCGGCGGCGGAGCCAGTGGCCGGTGGGTGCGCGAGGGGAACCGCATCGTGCTGTACGGCGCGTGACCGCCGCGGGGCGGGCGCTCCGGCGCCCGCCCCCTTCCACCCGTTTCCGCGCGCG
>NZ_DATBNB010000396.1 GCF_036554565.1 Longimicrobium sp.
CGACGCGGAGGAGGTGGGGGCGGCGGTGCTGCGATACATCGAGCACGTGCTCGACACGCCAGGAACCGCGCACGAAGGGATCGGCGCCATCCTGGTGGAGCCCATCCAGGCACGCGGCGGCGACGTGGTGCCGCCGGACGACTTTCTCCCCGGCCTGCGCCGCATCTGCGATGAGCGCGGGCTGCTGCTGATCCTGGACGAGATCTACACCGGCTTCGGGCGCACGGGGCGGTGGTTCGCCTGCGAGCACTGGGGCGTGGTGCCGGACCTGATGGTGGTAGGCAAGGGGCTCACGGGCGGGTTTCCCTTTGCCGCCTGCATCGGTACGGACGCGGTGATGGGCGCCTGGCCCGTGTCGACGGGCGAGGCAATCCACACCTCCACGTTCCTGGGCCATCCCGTGGGATGCGCCGCGGCGCTGGCCTCCATCGCCGTGCTCCGCGACGAGCGGCTGGTGGAGCGGTCGGCGGAGCTGGGGGCGCGGATGATGGCGCGGCTGGCAGAGATGACGGCGGACCATCCACACGTGGGCGAAGTGCGCGGGCGCGGGATGATGATCGGGGTGGAGCTGGTGCGCGACCGCGGCACCCGCGAGCCCGCGCCGGAGCTGGCGGGCCGCATGATGGTGGAGGGACTGCGGCGGGGGCTGCTGCTGCTGGGCGGGGGGATCCACGGAAACGTGCTCTCCCTCTCGCCACCGTTCGTGCTTACGGACGAGCAGGCGGATCACGCGCTGGGGATGATCGGTGAGATGCTGGACCAGATACGCGGTTAGGGAGCAAGCGCCCTGGCTCTGCTGGGGCGACTGAAGTCGCGGCAACAAGGGCCCGAAGTCCGCCTTCGCGGACTGCACGCGCAGTTGAGTGCGCAGGGGCCAGCGGAATCGCGGACGAATTCTCCCTTTCCCCTGCGCAGCGGGGGAGAGGGCCGGGGAGAGGGGGCTCCCAAGGAATGCGAGGCAGCCAGTCGAACCCCGGCCGAAGTTCTCCCCTCTCCACATGCGCAGCATGGGGGGAGGGGCCGGGGGAGGGGCCCGCCGCCGCATGCGCCGACCTCAATCGAACCCCGGCCGAACATCGAATCGCACAGCACCGTCCTCGATCACCAAATTTGACGATGCCGACGATCAACATCCGCAGTCTGCTGGTGCTCACCGCGCTGACCGCGGCCGCGTGCGTGGAATCGCCGAAGCCGCAGCCGGCGCCCGCCACCTCCGCCGCGGTATCGCGCATTGCGTTCGGGTCGTGCAGCGACGAGGACCGGCCGCAGCCGCTCTGGCAGCACGTGGTTGCCGACGTTCCGGACGTCTGGGTGTGGTTGGGCGACAACATCTACGGCGACACGACGGACATGGCCGTGATGCGCCAGAAGTACGCGCGCCAGAAGTCGCATCCGGACTACCAGGCGCTACTCGGCACCGCGTCTGTCATCGGCACGTGGGACGACCACGACTACGGGCTGAACGACGGGGGCAAGGAGTTCCGGGCGAAGCGCGAAAGCCAGCAGGCCTTGCTCGATTTCTTCGACGTGCCCGCCGCCAGCCCGCGCCGCGCGCGTGCCGGTGTCTACGAGTCGTACGTCTACGGCGCGCCGGGCCGGCAGGTGAAAGTGATCCTGCTGGACACGCGCTACCACCGCGATCCGATCGGCTCGGGCGGCGACGTGCTGGGGGACGAGCAGTGGGCGTGGCTGGAGCGCGAACTGCGGAACAGCCAGGCGCAGGTGCACCTGATCGGCTCCAGCATCCAGGTGGTGCCGCAGGACCATCGGTTCGAGAAGTGGGCGAACTTTCCCGCCGAACGGGACCGGCTGTTCCGGCTGATCGGCGAGACGCGCGCGCCGGGCGTGGTGTTCCTGAGCGGAGACCGGCACATCGCCGAAATCTCCAGGCTTGAGGGAAGCGCCGCGGGCTACCCGATGTACGACATCACCTCGAGCGGCCTGACGCACACGTGGGCCGAGGACCGGCCCGAGGAGAACCGGCATCGGATGGGCGAAAAGCTGGTGGCGCTCAACTACGGTGTGCTCGACATCGACTGGCAGGCCCGCACCCTGCGATTCACCATCCGCGACGCCGACCGCCGGACGCGTCTGGAGCAGGTGATTCCGCTTGCGGAACTGCAAGCGCAGTAAGTGCGGAAGAGTGCGTGAGTGCGTGAGTGCGAAAGTGCGAAGGTACCGGGGCGCGCCCCGGACTGTAACTCGCGCCAAAGCGTGTAGTCCACGAAGGTGGACATCGTGTGGTTGTTGCAGCGAATTCATTCGCCCGAGACAGCCCGGGTCGACAATCCTCCTGCGTGTGCATTTACGATGAGCGTTTCCACGCCGACCTCCCCCGCCCCGTCCATGCGCGTGGCCATCACCGGCTCCACCGGCCTGATCGGGGCCGCGCTCGTGGACCGGCTCCGGACGGAGGGGCACACCGTTTCGCGCCTGGTCCGCTCGCGCGCCAAGGCCGGGCCGGGTGACGTGATGTGGGACCCCGGCGCGGGAACCATCGACGCCGCGGCGCTCGAAGGGGTGGATGCCGTCGTTCACCTGGCCGGCGAGAACGTCGGTACGCGGTGGACGGAGGAGAAGAAGCGGCAGATCGTGGAAAGCCGTGTCAACGGGACGCGGCTGATCGCCCAGACGATCGCGGGGCTGCAGCGGAAGCCGCGCGTGCTGGTGCAGGCATCGGCGACGGGGATCTACGGGGACCGCGGGGACGAGGCCGTCGATGAATCAAGCGCGCCCGGCACCGGCTTCCTCGCGGACGTGGGACGGCAGTGGGAAGCCGCCTCCGCACCCGCCGAGCAGGCGGGCATCCGCGTGGTGAAGCTGCGATTCGGCGTCGTGCTGAGCCGCAAGGGCGGCGCGCTGCAGCGGCTGCTGCTCCCTTTCCAGATGGGCGTCGGCGGGCCCATCGGCAGCGGGCGGCAGTGGATGCCCTGGCTTTCGCTCCCCGACGCGGTGGAGATCGTGCTGGCAGCCATCCGCGACGACCGGCTACACGGCCCCGTGAACGCCATCGCCGGCAGTGTGCGCAACGCCGACTTCACCGCGGCGCTCGGCCGGGCCGTCAACCGCCCCGCGCTGATCCCCGTCCCCGGCTTCGGCCTGCGCCTGGTGTTCGGGGAGATGGCCGACGAGGCGCTTCTCGCCAGCCAGCGCGCCGAGCCCCGGCGCCTGCGCGAGATCGGCTTCACCTACCGTCATCCCACGATCGACGACGCCCTGCACGCCGCTCTCCGCGACGGCTGACCCGCTCCACGTCCCGAGAGCGGCGCCCGAGTCCCTGCTCGGGGCCGCATCTTCTTTTCTCGTATATTCTTCCCCGGCCTTGCGTCCGCGAGGGCCGTATCACGCCTTCCGAGCGCGTTTCCGCCTTGGAAAAACCGGGCACATTCTCTGCGGGCACCTCGCCATTCGCTGCTCGGGCCGCCTCGGGTGACCCGCGGTAGGCGTGCGCGGGGGTTCCGCTGGCCCCGCGCGATCGCGCGATCCATCCACGTGGATGACCGCCGCCTGTCACCCTGCGCGCTGATCCGGTACGCAGGGCTACGAGAACCTCGGAGGGGCGCATGAGGGTGGGAACGTTGGGAAAGGTGGCGGCCACCGCAGTCCTGGCGGCATCGCTGAGCTCGTGCAACTACGTGAAGCTCCTGCGGCCCAGCGTGCTGCGCCAGCTGAACCCGCGGATGGTGAACCTGGTCAACTACCTGCCGAAGGTGGAAGACCCCAACGAGGCCATCGTCGCCCGCCTCTTCGCCCATGGCGGCCTTAGCCACGCCGAGCGCGGCGCGGACGGCGTGTATCGCCAGTCCGTGCGCATTCCCCCCGGCGAGTACATCTGGCAGCCCGCCATCATCGTGGTCCCGCAGGGCGGAGAGCTGGAACTGGAGTTCCAGAACGACGATCCGTTCTCGTATCACGCCGTAGCGCTTCCGCACGAGGGCAACCGCCAGGCGATGATGCTGCCGATGCAGACGCGCGGGCGCGCCCGGATCACACTCGACGCGCCGGGGATGTACTGGTTCGGCTGCCCCGTGGCCAACCACGCCCCCCGCGGCATGCTGGGGCTGGTGCTGGTGGAGGGCGAAGTGCCCGCCGAGGCGAAGCTGGACCGTCCCCGCCAGCGCCGGCCGTAAAGGAGACGACACGATGCGCACAGCCTATCTCGCCGTTCTGGCGCTTTCGGCCGCCGCCTGCGCGGGACCCCGGCCGCAGTATCCCGTCACCCGCACGGCCGCCCCGTTTCCCGCGTACAACGAGGCCATCCGCGGCACCGCGCCCAACGTCACCGCCACCGTCACCGGCGATCGCCTGACGCGCGCCCGGAGCGAGCCGCAAAACTGGATGACGTACTACGGCGCGTATGACGGGCAGCGGTTCAGCTCGCTGGACCAGATCAACACCACCAACGTGTCGCGGCTGCGCCCCGCGTGGAACTTCCAATTCGCCCCCATCGGGCTGATCGCCACCCCCGCCACCTATTCGTTCGAGGCGGCGCCCATCGTGGTGGACGGCGTGATGTTCGTTTCCGGGTGGGACGGCTACGTGTGGGCGCTGGACGCCGTCACCGGGCAGGTGCTGTGGCAGTACCAGCACGCGATTCCGCTGGACGTTCCGCTCTGCTGCGGCAACGTGAACCGCGGCGTGGCGGTGGCCAAGGGCAAGGTGATCATGGCCACCCAGAACGCGCACCTCGTGGCCCTCGATGCCACCAACGGCCAGAAGGTGTGGGAGCAGGTGTTCGGCGACGTGCGCGCGGGCGAGAGCGCCACGATGGCGCCGCTCGTCGTGAAGAACATGGTGATCGTGGGCAGCTCCGGCGCCGAGTACGGTGTGCGCGGGCACATGGATGCCTTCGACATCGATACCGGCCGGCGCATCTGGCGCCGGTACAACGTGCCGCGCCCCGGCGAGGCCGGCATCGAGACGTGGGGCGGCGGCGACGCGTGGGAGCGCGGCGGAGGCACGGCCTGGATCACCGGCACGTACGATCCGGAGCTGGACCTGGTATACTGGGGCACGGGCAACCCCGGACCAGTGTTCGACGACCGCGAGCGCCCCGGAGCCAACCTGTACACCAGCTCCGTCGTCGCCTTCGATCCGGACGACGGCGTCACCCGCTGGCACTACCAGTGGACCCCGACGGACGTGTGGGACTACGACGGGGTGAACGAGAACATCCTGATCGACCGCGACGGGCGGAAGCTGCTGGCCCACTTCGACCGCAACGGCTACTTCTTCGTCCTGGACCGCACCAACGGGCAGCTGGTGAGCGTGTCGCCCTTCGCCCGGACCACCTGGGGCGACATCGACCGCACCGGCCGCGTGACGCCGCGGCTGAAGCCGACGACGCAGGGCACGGAGATCTGCCCCGGTCCCGCCGGCGCCAAGGAGTGGCCGCACGCCGCGTACAACCCGCGGACGGGCCTGCTGTACGCCCCCGTCATCGAGGCGTGCGCCGAGTTCCGCCTGCGTCCCGTGGAGTTCCGCGAAGGGCTGTACTATCTGGGCGGCGAAGCCGAGGTGAAGGGCGAGCAGTGGGGCCAGGTGAAGGCGATCGATCCGGTCACGGGGCGCGAGGCGTGGTCGTGGCGCGCGCCGCACCCGATGGTGGCGTCCATCCTGACCACGGCGGGTGACCTGGTGTTCACGGGCGAGCCCAACGGCTACTTCAGCGCCTGGAACGCGCGCACGGGCGAGGTGCTGTGGCGCTATCAGACGGGCAACGGCATCCACAGCAATCCCGTGACGTACTCGGTGAACGGCAAGCAGTACATCGCCGTCCCAACGGGCTGGGGGGGCTGGCTGGAAGGCTTCGCGCCGGAGATGTTCGGCGCGCCGCGCGGCACGTCGCTGTACGTGTTCGCGCTGCCGGACTGAGGGAAGTGCGTTAGTGCGTGAGTGCGTGAGTGCGGAACTGAAGAGCCGGCCCTGGGAGCACCCCGGGGCCGGCTCTTTTCAGATGACTTGGCGTGCCCTTGTTCTTACGGAGCGACGGTGGTAGCGCGCTTCTTCGTGGCGTCGGCGAACGCCGTGAACGCGGAGACAATTCGGTGGATACCGTCCGCCCCACCGGCGATCATCGCCGCCGTGATCCACATGTCCACGGTCCTGAACGTCGCCGCCTGATGGGCCACGAGGCCGGTAAGCGCTCCTTCTGCCAAGAACTGCTGGATCGCACGAATCCCGAGTTGCGCAACGAACAGGCCGAGCGTGAAGGTGAGCGCGAACGCGATCCGGCGGCTCTGGGCCTTGTAGCGTGACAGAGTAATTTCCGCGGCGGCGACCTCCCGGTCCGATGCGGCGTTGGTCCCTGCCATCTGTTGGGCACGAGCCAGCCGAGCTTCATGCAGCTGGGCGGTTTCCGCACGCCACACCGTCATCACCACCTCGACGGCGCGCTCGATGAGCAACGCGACCAGGATCAGCGGCGCGAGTACGTTCCCGACATTCTGCAGCGCAATGTTCGAGAACTTCAGCAACTGGGGATCGGGGATGTACCGGGCCAGGATCACGAACGCGGCCAGGCACGCGGCGTACGTGACGGTGGTCTCGGACAGCGAGAAAACGCCGGTGCGGATTCGGGTGGAGACGGGAAGTGCCGGATTGCTCATGGTAGAAATCTCATAGATGAAGGGGCGAGGAATGACATCTAAAGAGATTGGATGGACACGCGCCGGATTTTCCCGCTCGAGTCACTGGATGGGAAGCACCTGTTCATCCGCCACCACGTACAGCTGATCGCCTTCCGCTACCCGCACGTCCGCGGTGCCGGTGAACTCGCCGAAGGCGGGTAGGATGCCGACGCGCGGGCCGAAGTGGAAGCAGGGGAGCCGCTGGCGCTGGCGCCCGATCCCGCGCAGGGTGACGGACGGGTGGATGTGCCCGGCCAGGATGTAGCACGCCGGCGCGGGCTCCGGGTGGTGCGCGTAGGCGAACGGCGCGTCGGGGAGCGGACCGTCGACGCACTCAATGCTCAAGTCGCGCGGAGGATCGCCCGCGTGCCGGTCGTGGTTGCCGCGTACGAGCATGATGCGCAGGTGGGAATGCGCATCCCGCCACCGCGCGAGCGCATCCAGCGTCGCGGGGGCGCGGCTGGCGCGCGCGTGGAAGAAGTCGCCCAGGTACACGAGGCGCTCCGCTGCGGTCCGCTCAAGCGCGGCCGTCAGCCGGGCGAGCGTTTCCGCCGTCGTTCCGCCCGGAACGGCCAGCCCGTGCGCCCGGAACGCCGCCGCCTTGCCGAAGTGCGGGTCCGCCACCAGCAGCGTGCGGTTCGACGGGCGGTACGCCGCGCGCTCGGCCAGCAGCACCAGCCGCTCGCCGCAGAGTTCGATTTCAAGGTCGCCGTGCAGCTTCACGTGATGCAGATCCGTGCCGTGGTCCAAACAGAAGAGGGGTACTCCGCGCAGAGAGTACCCCGATCCCGGATTCCGTGCCGCGATGCGCTACCTCCCGCTGTCCGCAGCCTTTTCGAGCGCCACCTTCATCCGCTGCACCCGGTCGCCCACCGACTCGCTGGTGACGGAGTTGCGCGTGCGGTCCACCAGCAGCGGAAACGCCAGCGGCGGCGTGCGCTTCGGCTCGGTGATCACCACGCGGCCGGCCGAAAGGCGCTCCAGCGTCTGGCCCAGGCGGCTGCTTTCCAGCTGCCGCTCCATCACCTCGCGATGCGCCTGGCTCACCAGCAGGTTGCCGGGATCGTACCGCGTGAACACGTCGAAGAACAGCCCGCTGGAGGCCTGCAGCTGCCGGGCGGACTTGCCCGCGTACGGAAAGCCCTGGAACACCAATCCCGCCACCCGCGCGATCTCGCGGAACTGCCTGCGCGCCATCTCGGCCGCGTTCAGCGACGCGGGAACGTCGTCCACCAGGCCGTGCGGCGAAAGGAGGCCGGCCGCCAGCGCCTCGTCCAGCGGGGCCGGCTCCGGCGACAGCAGCTCCACGCCGTAGTCGTTCATCGACATGGTGAACGAGATGGGCACCAGCCGCGAGATGCGGTACGCGAAGAGCGCCGCCAGCCCCTCGTGCACCAGGCGGCCGTCGAAGGGAAAGAGGAACAGGTGGTGCCCCTCGCGCGTCTTCACCCGCTCGATCAGCAGCTCGTCGGCGCGGGGGATGCGCGACCAGCGCGCCTGCACCTCCAGGATGGGCCGGATGGCCTCCATCTCGGGATCGCGGAAGACGCCGCGCGATGCCTCCTCCAGCCGGGCGCGCAGCGAGGCGGCGAGTTCGGTGGAGAGCGGCATCCGCGCCCCCATCCAGCGGGGGATGAGTCCCTTGGTGCTTTTCGTCCGGCGCACCCAGGCCGTCATGTCGCGCACGCGGACGAACTCCAGCGGCTTTCCCGCGAAGACGAAGCGGTCGCCCGGGTTCAGCCGGGCGATGAAGCTTTCTTCCACGCTGCCGAGCCGCGCCCCCGCCACGTACTTCACCGTGATGGACGCATCGCTGACGATGGTGCCGATGGACATGCGGTGCCGGCGCGCCACGCCGCGGTCCTCCACCACGTACGTGCCGTCGTCGCGCACCACCACGCGCTGGAACTCGGGATAGGCGCTCAGCGCATCGCCGCCGCGGGTGACGAAGTCCAGCACCCATTGCCACTCGTCGTCCATCAGCCCGGCGTACGAGCGGGTGGTGCGCACCTCCGCCTTCAGCTCATCGGCGCGAAAGCCGCCACCGAGCGCTACCGTCACCACGTGCTGCGCCAGCAGGTCCAGCGGCCGCTCCACAGGATGGCGGGATTCCACCGAGACCGCACGTACCCCGTCACGCGCCGCAGCCACCTCGATCAGCTCCAGCGTGTTCGTCGGCACGCAGGTGACGCGGCTGACGGCGCCCGGACGGTGCCCGCTGCGCCCCGCGCGCTGAAGCAGGCGCGCCACGCCCTTGGGCGAGCCGATCTGGAGCACGCGGTCCACCGGCGAAAAGTCCACCCCCAGGTCCAGGCTGGACGTCGCCACGACGCAGCGAAGCTTGCCCGTGCGCAGGCCGTCCTCCACCCAGTCGCGGCGCGCGCGATCCAGCGACCCGTGGTGAAGCGCGATCTGTCCCGCCCAGTCCGGCCGCGCGTCCAGCAGCGCCTGGTACCAGATCTCCGTCTGGGACCGCGTGTTGGTGAAGACGATCGCCGTTTCGCCCTCCTCGATCGCCTCCACCACCTGCGGAAGCATCTGCGTCCCCAGGTGCCCGGCCCAGGGGAACCGCTCGATCGTCGGCGGAATCAGCGCATCCACCACGATGTCCTTGGGCACCAGCCCGCGCACGATCCGCCCGGGATTCGACTCCGCGCGAACCCCGAGCAGCGCGTCGCGCGCGTCCTCCAGGTTGCCGATGGTAGCCGAGAGCCCCCACGTCCGCATCCCGGGGCGCCAGCCGCGCAGCCGCGCCAGGGCCAGCTCGGTCTGCACGCCGCGCTTGCTCCCCATCAGCTCGTGCCACTCATCGACGATCACCGCGCGCAAGTCCGCGAACAGCGCCTGGGCATCGTCGCGCGACAGGAGAAGGGCCAGACTTTCGGGGGTGGTGACGAGCGCGCTGGGAAGGCGCGTCCGCTGGCGGGATCGGACGGCCGCGGAGGTGTCTCCCGTGCGCGATTCCAGCGTCCACGAAAGCTCCAGGTCCGCCAGCGGCATCCGGAGGGCGGCCTCGGTGTCGGCGGCGAGCGCGCGGAGCGGGGTGATCCACAGGATGCGCAGCGGCGGCGCCTTGGGTCCGCCCGCAGATCCCTCGGCGAGCGACTCCAAGACCGCGCCCATCCACGCCGCGTACGTTTTGCCCGTTCCCGTCGCGGCGTGGATCAGCCCGCTCTCGCCATCCAGGTACGCGCTCCACACCTCGCGCTGAAACGCGAACGGCTCCCATCCCCGCGAGGCGAACCAGCGCTCGGCGGGTTCGATGCGGGGATCGGGAGTCGTGTCGGGGCGGCGGATGCGGATCATGGCACGGATCCACAATCAACATCCGCGCCCGAACGCCTCGCGGTCAGATGGTCTCGATGCTCAGCAGCCGGCGCGAGCGATCGCGGAGGCGGGCGTCCCATCCCGTGGACTGGCGGTCTTCCAGCGCCAGGTCGTCATCGGAAAGCATCGCGTAGGCGTTCCATCCGCCGATGACCAGGAGCAGGACGGCGGCCCCGATCGCCTCCGCGGCCGCGGGAAGGAACCCGAAGATCACCTTCATCGCGACCAGCAGCACCAGCGTGGTCCCGATCCCCGGCGC
Source organism: Longimicrobium sp. (assembly GCF_036554565.1). Lineage (NCBI taxonomy): Bacteria > Pseudomonadati > Gemmatimonadota > Longimicrobiia > Longimicrobiales > Longimicrobiaceae > Longimicrobium > Longimicrobium sp. Next base: position 10,216 of record NZ_DATBNB010000396.1, read on the forward strand.
GTAGCTCCGCAGTTCGGCCAATGGTTCGGAGGCCCGCACGCCATGCCATTCCGCCTCGGCTGCGAAGACGCGGATCAGCCGGTACATCTCCTCCGTGGGCGGCGCCTGGCGCAGCGTGATCGCCAAGCCACTGGTGCCCACCACGCGCAGGTACGCGCTGTCCAGGCTCTCGGAATCACGATAGGAGGCGATGCCATCCCACGGGATCAGCGTCGTCACCTCACCGCCGTGCGAACGCAGCATCCGCTGGCTGATTCCCCGCTCGTCGACGACGAAATCCGCCATCGGCCGGGCGAGCCTGCGGTACAGCGCCCGCGTGCCCGCCGCGCCGGCGACGAGGATGCAGCCGCCCGCGATCACCACGTTGGACACGTCCGTCGTCCATCCGATGAACATCCCGACCAGAGAGAGGAGCGCCAGCATGATCCAGGCGACGGCGACCGTTGCCGCGACGCCCCCATCTACCGTGCGCAGGGTGATGCGGGCGTGGGGAGCCCCGCGCGGCGCCTCGGCCACATCCGCGACGACCGGCAGGTGCGCCGGTTCCAGGTCCACCCCGAACAAGGCCCACGGATCGGGGGTGCGGGTCTGCGCTTGGTCAACGTACATCATCGGCTGATGGCCAGGATCCGGGCTCGCGCGCTCCGGCAAGGACGCCGGAAGGTCGTGCGGAAAAGTACGGATCGCTGGCCGCGAAGATTCATTCAGCCTTCGAGCCGGGCGGAGACGCCGTACATCAGGGGGAGATCAGGATAGCCATCCGGCATACGGAAGCGGCGGCCTGGCTCGGCGCGCATCCCGCGGAAAGGCGACCATCCGTTGGAGTAGGTCCACTCGCGCAACGTTTCGATGCGCAGCCCCGCGCCGATCAGCGCCTGCGCCACCTCCGCCGTGCCCCACTGGATCTCGTACGAGCGGTACGGATTGCGGAAGTCCTGTGCGCCGTCCGTCTGCTCCCCCGCGATCAGCCCCTCGCCGGAGCCGGCGACGTAGTCCCCAACGCCTTCCTGGACCTCGATGGGCTCGCGGCTGGAGTAGGGGAACCGCAGGCGCAGGTTTTCGTCGTACATCATGGCGGCGGGATGGAACTCAACCAGCACGAATCGGCCGCCCGGCGCCAGGATGCGCGCGATTCCACGCGCCCACGCATCCAGGTCCGTCAGCCAGCACACGGCGCCATAGGACGAAAACGCCAGGTCGAAGCGCCGCCCGCCGTCCGCGGTCTCCGCCAGCCAGGCGTAGACGTCGGCGCGCTCGAACGTGGCGGGGACGCCGCTCTCGGCCGAAAGGCGTCGCGCGAAATCGATCGCCTCGTCGCTGATGTCCACGCCGGTGGCCACCGCGCCCAGCCGCGCCAGGCTGAGCGTGTCCTGCCCCGCGTTGCACTGCAGGTGCACCAGCATCCGGCCGGCGAGCGGACCCAGCAGCTCCAGCTCTTCCGGGAAGAGCGTGCTGCCGCCAGCGCGGAAGAACGCGGCCTGATCGCCCTTGTGGCTGTTGTGCGCCAGGGTGGCGGCGTTCCACGACAGGCGGTTGGCTTCGTGAAGATCGGTGCGGAGGGACTCGGACACGGTAGATGAGCGTCAGGCGGGGATGGGTGCGGCCGTGGCCACGTCCGCGGCGGCCACGGAGATGCGGAACTCGCCCTGCGCCAGCGAGCGGATGTTGGCGGCCACGTCGGCGCTCTCCTTGTGCCGCAGGACGCGCGCAAAGATGCCGTCGGCCAGGATGGCGGCGGAGGCGAACGCGGCCTCGTCGTCGCGCCGGGCGATGAGCGGAACCTGCTGCTGCAGCGGCAGTGGCGCGAGCGCCGAGGCGAACGACCACGACATCGCCCGCGCATCGTCCATCGCAAAGCCGACGATGCGGTTTTCCAGCGCCGGCGCGATCCGCGAAAGCAGCGCGAACTCCGGCGAGTCGCGGCCGATCTCGCCTTCCACCGTGGGCGTGAGCGAGGCGAGGACGGTGTTGATGCGGTCGAAGTCCGTCTTCAGGCCAGGCAGCTCGGCGCCGGGGCAGGTGCGCGCCGCGGCGATGCCCAGGTCCAGCGTGATGTGTGCGTTCATCCCCGCCAGCAGGTGCTGAAGGATGACGGGCGTGGGGCTGAGCGTGGCCACGAACGCCTTCAGCCACACCCGGCTGGGAAGCTGCCCCGCCCGCCAGGCATCCAGCGCGTCCAGGAAGCGCGTGGCGAAGGTCACGTCCAGCCGCTCCATCCGCGGCCCGTCCTGGAACTGTCCCGTGCGGATGCCGTCGCGCACGGCCAGTGTCACGCGGTTGTAGAGCGCCGCGAAGTAGCCGATGCGGTCGCCGCGCGCGACCGCATCGTCGATGATGGATTCGAGCCGCGCGATGACGTCGTCGACGCTCTGGGGTCGCATGATCGTGTGGAGTGGGATGGGGGATGAAGCGAGGGATGAATCCGAATCCGCCACAAAGACTACCTGCCCACGAATGGCCCAGCAAGCAACATCATCGAGTCACGCGGCGCGTGCCGCCCCGGCGCCGTACCTGCCCAGTCGCGCCAGGTGAGTGCCTGCCGGGCGGCACGAGCGTACAGGTCTTGCGCAACGTCGTTCATCACGGTTACATTGTGAGCACTGTCCCCGGGCTATTGCTCTCCCGACCTCGCGTCGGTGATCAACCCGGGGTTTTCTTTTGTCCAGACATAAAGTTAACAGCGTGGACAGGCTCCTCCAAGGAACTTCTCCGGACAGCCGTGACACAAAGAAAAGAGGCGCGGAACCGGCTGGCTCCGCGCCTCGATCGTTCATCAGCCGAGTCGGGTCAGCGCGCCGCGGCGGCGCGTCGCCATCCGGCGAGCCCGGGAACGGGGGAGGCGGCGGGCACCAGGCCCACGGCGATCATCGCGCTGCGCACCGACTTCGAAACGAGCTTGTATGTAGAGGCGAACATCTTGGTGCTCCGTCTTTCCGTTAGGGATCATCAGGTCCTGCCCGGCACCGTACGGGGCAGGAGCAGCCAAGGTTTCAAACGATCGGTCCCGCGCTGCGTTTGTGCTCGTTCCGTCCGCCGGTTATCCTCCCGCCCATGCACCCCCCGACGCCACCCCCCACCGAGACCGACGCGCTCCCAGACGTGCCCTTCCGCGAAGCCGTGCGGACGTGGGCGCGCGTGGGATTCCTGAGCTTCGGCGGGCCGGCCGGGCAGATCGCGGTGATGCACCGCATCCTGGTGGATGAGAAGCGGTGGATCGGCGAGGCGCGCTTTCTCCACGCGCTGAACTACTGCATGCTCCTGCCCGGGCCCGAGGCGCAGCAGCTGGCGACGTACGTGGGATGGCTGCTGCACCGCGCGAAGGGCGGACTCGTGGCGGGGCTGCTGTTCGTGCTCCCCGGGTTCCTCACCATGCTGGGCCTGAGCGCCACCTACGCGGCGTATCGCAACACCGCGCTGGTGGCGGCGCTGTTCTTCGGTCTGAAACCGGCGATCATCGCCGTGGTGGTTGAGGCGGTGATCCGCATCGGACGGCGCGCGCTGAAGGACCGCGCGCTGGTTGTGCTGGCGGCGGCCGCGTTCGCGGGCATCTTCTTCCTGCAGGTTCCCTTTCCGCTGATCGTGCTCGGTGCGGGCGTCGCAGGGTGGATCATCGACCGCCACCGCGCCGGCCCCGAAGCCCCGCCGCCCGGCGCCGTCCCGCGCCAGGGGAGCCGCGGCGCGGAGTGGATGCACACCGTGCGGGTCGTGGCCCTGTGGCTGGTGATCTGGTGGATGCCGGTGGGGCTGATGTGGATGGTGTTCGGCCGCGCGAGCGTGTTCGTGGACCAGGGGCTGTTCTTTGGGCACGCGGCGGCGGTGACGTTCGGCGGGGCGTACGCGGTGCTGGCGTACGTGGCGCAGCAGGCGGTGGAGCGGTACGGGTGGCTG
>NZ_DATBNB010000397.1 GCF_036554565.1 Longimicrobium sp.
TGCAGCGCCGCCAGCAGCGGGTGCTGCGGCGGATGCACGACGAGGTGGTGCGCGACTTCGCCCGCGCCTGCGGCCGCCTTTCGCGCCGCCTGTCGTGGTACCCCGCCCACGTCTCGTTCGACGATCCCCGCGAGGCGCCGCCGATGCGCACGGTGCTGGCGGCGCTGGTCGAAACGCACGTGGCCGAGCTGCGGTCGAAGCTGGGCGCCGTCCAGTCGGCCGAACAGCAGGACCTGGCGCACGAGGCGCGGATCGCGGCCAAGCGCCTGCGCTACCTGCTGGAGCCGTTCCGCGACGAGCTCCCCGGCGCCGCCGAAGTCGTCAAGCGCATCAAGGGAATGCAGGACCTGTTCGGCGACATGCACGATGCCCACGTCGCCGCGGAGATCATCGCCGAGGCGCGGGAGGAAGCCGTGGTGGTGGCTCCGCCCCCCGACCCCATCCCCGGGCTGGAGGCCCTTGCCGCCATCGCGCGGGCGGAAACGGAGCGGCTGTTCCGCGAGGCGCAGGGCGTGTGGCTGGGCGGCCGCGCCGACGAGTTCTTCGCCGCCGTCGACCAGGTGCTCGCCGAACTGCGGGGCGCGGGAGAGAACCGCGAGATCGAGCGGAAGTACCTGCTCCGCCGCATGCCTCCGCTTCCGGAAGGCGCCATCCGCACCGACATCGCCCAGGGCTACCTGCCCGGCGAGCGCCTGAACGAGCGCGTGCGCCGGGTGCGGCGCGGGGACGAGGTGCGCTACTATCGCACCATCAAGACGGGGAGCGGCCTCAGCCGGATGGAGCTGGAGGAAGAGACCAGCGAGCGCATCTTCCGCCACCTGTGGCGGCTGACGCAGGGCGCCCGCATCCGCAAGCTCCGCTTTCGCGTGGCGGAGGGCGACCTGACGTGGGAGATCGACCGGTTCCGCGGCCGGCGGCTGGCGCTGGCCGAGGTGGAGCTGCCGTCGGAGGACGCCGACGCGCCGATCCCCGAGTGGCTGGCTCCCTACGTGGAGCGCGAGGTGACCGGCGAGAAGGAGTACGTGAACATCAACCTGGCCGGCTGACCGTCCCACGGAAAAACGGAACCCGCGTGCGGTGGCAGGCATACCACCGTACGCGGGTTTTCCGCATGCGTCGCCGCCGCCCTCCATCCATCCAGATGCGCATCTTCCGAATCATCGCTCCGCTGGTCCTGGCGCTGGCCGCCTGCTCGCCGCCGGGCGCGCCTGCACCGGCCGCTTCGCCGCGCCCCGCGCCCGGCATCCCGGAGATCCGGTTCGACCACCGCGGCGACACGCTGGTCATTACCGACACGCTGCCGAACGGGCTCGTGTACTACGTTCGCCACAACGCCGAGCCGCGCAACCGGGCGGAGCTGCGGCTGGTGCTGAACGTGGGATCGGTGCTGGAAGACGACGACCAGCTGGGGCTGGCGCACTTCCTGGAGCACATGGCCTTCAACGGCACCCGCCGCTTCGCCCGCAACGAGCTCATCGACTACCTGGAGCGCGTCGGCATGCGCTTTGGGCCCGACGTGAACGCCAGCACCTCGTTCGACGAAACCGTCTACATGCTGCAGCTGCCCACGGACAGCGCGGGCGTGCTGGACACCGGGCTGACCATCCTGGAGCACTGGGCCAGCGGCATTGCGCTGGACTCGGCGGAGATCGAGGCGGAGCGCGGCGTGGTGATCGAGGAGTGGCGCCGCTGGCGGGGCGCGGGGGCGCGCGTGTCGGACCGCCAGTTCCCCTTTCTGTTCGCGGGCTCGCGCTACGCCGAGCGTTCGCCCATCGGCGACCCGGAGATCATCCGCACCTTTCGCCACGAGACGCTGCGCCGCTTCTACCAGCAGTGGTACCGCCCGGAGCTGATGGCGGTGGTGGCGGTGGGCGACTTCGACCCCGCTGAGATGGAGCGGAAGATCCGCGAGGTGTTCGGCGCCATCCCGGCGTTGGGCGGGCCGGCGCGCCCGGAGATCGCGGTGCCGGCGCGGGACAGCGCGCGGGTGATCGTCACGGTGGACCCGGAGATCACCAGCACGGCCCTGAGCGTCAACTGGTTTCGCCCGGCGCGCAGGGACTGGTCGCCCGGCGGCTTCCGCCTGGGGCTGGTGGAGTCGATGTTCGCGGGGATGCTGGGCGACCGGCTGAACGACATCAGCCTGCGGCCCGACGCGCCGTTCCTGGACGTGGGCTCGTACCTGGGCGGCTCGCTGCGCCCGGTAGAAACGTTCGCGCTGAGCGCCGCCGTGCCGCAGGGCGGGGTGGAGCGCGGGCTGGCCGCCGTGCTCACCGAGGTGCAGCGTGCCGCGCGCCACGGCTTTACCCCAGCGGAGCTGGAGCGTGAAAAAGCGGAGTTCCTGCGGATGTGGGAGCAGATGTACGCCGAGCGCCACAAGACCACCAGCGGCCAGTACGCGGGCCAGTACGCCGAGCACTTCCTGCGCGGCGGCCTGCTGCGGACGCTGGACGAGGAGTGGGCGATGCTGAACGCGTTCCTCCCCGGCATCACCGTGGAGGACGCCAACGAGGTCGCTCGCGGCTACGCGGCCATGCGCGACCGCACGGTTCTGGTCACCGCCCCCGAGCACGCCGGCGCATCCCTCCCCGACGAGCGCAGGCTGGCCGCCATCTCCGATTCCGTGGCGCGCGCGCCCGTGGAGCCGTACCGCGAAACGGCATCCGAGGCGCCACTGCTGGCGCAGCTGCCGGCGGCGGGAAGGATCGTATCGGAAGAGTTCGTCCCCGAGGCGGGCATCACCCGGTGGGCGCTGAGCAACGGCGCGCAGGTGGTGCTGAAGCCAACGGACTTCCAGGACGACCAGGTACTGTTCGCCGCCACCAGCCCCGGCGGGCTGTCGCTGCTCCCCGACAGCCTGTACCTGCACGGCCGGCTTGCGACCGCGGCGGTGCAGGTGGGCGGCGTGGGCGCACTGGGGCTGACGGAGCTGCAGCGGCGGCTGGCGGGAAAGGCGGCCAGCGTGGGTACCACCATCGGCGAGCTGCAGGAGACGGTGAACGGCTACGCGGCGCCGCGCGACGTGGAAACCCTATTCCAGCTGGTGCACCTGTACTTCACCGCCCCTCGCCGCGACACCGCCGCGTGGGAAGCCTTCCGCCAGCGCGGGCGCGAGATGCTGCGCAACCGGGGCGCCACCCCGGAAAGCGCCTTCGGCGACACGCTGACCGCCGTGCTCACGCAGCGGCACCCGCGCGCGCGGCCCTTCACCGCGGCCATGTACGACTCGCTGGACCTGGACCGGGCAATCGCCATCTACCGGCAGCGCTTCGCCGACGCGGGCGACTTCACCTTTTTCCTGGTAGGCAGTTTTCAGCCGCACGAGGTGCGCCCGTTCGTGGAGCGCTACCTGGCCAGCCTGCCCGCCACCGGCGCGCGCGAACGCTGGCGCGACTCCGGCATCCGTCCGCCCGCGGGGGTGGTGGAAAAGACGGTGCGCCGCGGCGTGGAGCCCAAGGCGCGGACCACGCTCTATTTCACGGGCCCCGCGCAGTTCTCGCGCGAGGCACGGTCCGAGATCACCAGCCTGGCCGACGCGCTGGAGATCCGCCTGCGCGAACGGCTGCGCGAGCAGCTGGGCGGAACCTACGGGGTAACGGTGAGCGCCAACGTGTCGCGCGACCCCGTGCCGCAGTACGCGGTGGCGATCGACTTCAACACCGACCCGCACCGGCTGGACGAGCTGACGCGCGTAACGTTCGCGGAGATCGACAGCCTGCGCGCCCGCGGCGTGCCGGCGGACGTGGTGCAGAAGGTTCGCGAAGCGCACCGGCGCAGCAAGGAAACGTCGCTGCGCCAGAACGACGTGTG
>NZ_DATBNB010000398.1 GCF_036554565.1 Longimicrobium sp.
CCCCCTCTCCCGCAAGCGGGGCGCAAGCGGGAGAGGGGGAGAATTCGTGTGCGTCTCAGCTAGCTCCCTGGACTCGGCTTCGCGTGGCAGTCCGCGAAGGCGGACTTCGGGCCCTTGTTGCCGCGACTTCAGTCGCCCAGCAGGGCCGGCGCCTCCGCCCGAACGCCGAGGCGCTCAACCAAAACTCTTGACAATCGATTTGCCAATACGTATTACCTAATACGTATCAGCAATGACGACGCCTCCTCCCTCTCCCGCCCGCCGCGTTACGACGCACGACGTTGCCCGACGCGCCGGCGTGTCGCAGGCCACCGTCTCGCTGGTGCTGGGAGGCAACCCCCGGGCGCGGGTGTCGGCGACGACGCGGGAGCGGGTGGTGCTGGCGGCGGGGGAGCTGGGCTATCGGCCCAACATGCTGGCCCGCGGGCTGGTACAGCGGAAGTCGTACGCGCTGGGCGTGATGGTGCCGGACCTGAGCAACCCGTTCTTCCTGGATGTGGTCACCGGCGTTCAGCGCGTGGCAGCAGAGGCGGGTTATGCGGTTCTTCCCGGCGACGTCCGCGAAACCAACGCCGCGCGGCATCTCGACGCCCTCCGCGCCCGGCAGGTGGACGGGCTGATCCTGGACGGCATCGGCGCGCTGGCGCTGCCGGAGAGCGCGCTGGCCGACCTGAAGGTGGTGCTGGTGGACGAGCCGTCAGAGCGCTGGCCGGGGGTCGCCAGCGACGCGCTGGGCGCGGGACGGCTGGCGGCGGAGCACCTGGTCGGGCTCGGCCACACCCGGCTGGCATTCGCGGGGCCCGCCACGGACGTGCACGGCTTCAGGATGCGCGAACGTGGCTTCTTCCAGGTGCTGCGCGCGCACGGGATCGGTCTGCCGTCGGATCGGCTGCGCAGGGTGGCGCCGGACGTGGCGGGGGGGCTGCAGGCGATGAAGGCGCTGCTTGCGCTGGGTCCGGTAGAGCGACCGACAGCCGTGTTCTGCGCCAACGACCTGGTTGCCGCGGGCGCCCTCAAGGCCTGCCTGACCGCGGGAGTGAGTGTGCCGGGAGAGATGAGCATCGTGGGATGCGACGATGTTGAGCTGGCCCGAGTCCTCACGCCGGAGCTGACGACGATCCGCGTCCCCGCCCGCGAACTGGGAGCCCGCGCCGCCCGCCTGCTCCTGAAGCAGCTGGAAGACGAGTCCTGGGTCCCGCGCCCCACCAAGCCGCTGCCAGTGAAGCTGGTGGCGCGAGGGACGACCGCACGGCCCCGGATCAGGGAATAGCCGGCATCGCCAGCCGTTACTTTCGCACTTTCGCACTTTCGCACTTTCGCACTCACGCACTTTCGCACTTCCCTACATGCGCCAGGCCGTCATCACCGGAACGGGGTCCTACGTCCCCGAGCGCGTCGTCACCAACGCGGAGCTGTCCGCCGCGCTGGGTGAGGACGTGGACGGCTTCGTCAGCAACACTCTGGGCATCCGCGAGCGCCGCTGGTGCCGCGACGACGAATCCACCGCCGACCTGGCCGAGAACGCCGCTCGCCGCGCCCTGCACGACGCCGGTCTGCAGCCCTCCGACGTGGACCTGCTGATCGTATCCACCGACACCCCCGAGTACGTCTCCCCCGCCACCGCCTCCGTGCTGCACGGACGGCTGGGGATGCGGCCGGACGCAGGGACGTTCGACGTGAACAGCGCCTGCGCGGGATTCGCCACGGCGCTGGACGTCGCGTGGAAGTACCTGCGCGCCGACGAGCGGTACTGGCGCGTGCTCGTGGTCGCGGTCTACGCGATGTCGAAGTTCCT
>NZ_DATBNB010000399.1 GCF_036554565.1 Longimicrobium sp.
CGCGAAAGGCGATGCGCATCCGCCGCAGTGCGCCGGCGTCGTCACCCAGGCAGTGTTCGATCAGCGAGTGCGCGGCGCGGGCGGCGATGCAGTAGCCGTGAAGGATGGGCGCGCGGAAGCCGAACGGGCGCGCCGTGAGCCCCCACAGGTGAATCGGGTTGTAGTCGCCGGATACGCGGGCGTAGCGCCGGCCCGCGCTCCCCGACAGGTCCCAGCGAACCAGCTCCGTCCAGCCGCCCTCGGGCGCCACGGGGCCGGCGCGATCGGCTGGCCGGGCAGGGACACGATCCGGATCGTCCGTTCCCCGCGTCCTCACCTGGAAGACGCTCGTGGACTGGCAGCAGAGCTGGCCCGCACCCAGCCAGTTGCGGGCGAGCACCGTCATGCGAAAGCCGCGGCGCGCGGGCTCCACCCGGTCCAGCTCCACGCGGCAGCGCACCGCGTCGCCCGGGCGCAGGGGGCGCGCCCACACGAGGTCCGTCGACACGTGGACGATGGCGCCCAGCGGCAGCGGCTGCTCCATCCCGGCGAACATCTGCAGCGCCAGCGCCGTTTCCCAGGTGGCGCTGTAGAACGGCGGAACCACGCCGGTCCCCTCGCTGAAGCCCCCGATCCGCTCCCCGTCCGTCGCGGCGATGTACGCCTGCACGTGACGCGGATCGATTTCGATGCAAGCGCGCTCCGCGGAGACCTTCCGGCGCGGGATGGCGGCGAGGTCCAGCGGCGCGCCCGCCCGGCGCGCCTGGATGCCACGCGCTACCAGACGAACCATCGACCGCAGGTGCGAGGGCGCGGCCGCGCCGCTCATGCGCGCAGCAGCTGAACGGCCACGCGGCGCTCGCGCGGCCCGTCGAACTCGCAGAACCAGATCCCCTGCCACGTTCCCAGCACCGGCTGCCCGCCGCTGACGATGACGGTGAGCGACGGGCCGAAGAAGCTGGTCTTCAGGTGGCTGTCGCTGTTCCCCTCGTCGTGGCGGTAGAACGCCTCGTCCTTGGGCACCAGCCGCTCGAGCTTGCCGAGAAGGTCGTGCACCACGGCAGGATCGGCGTTCTCGTTGATGGTGAGCGCGGCCGTCGTGTGCAGGCTCTGCAGCACCACCACGCCCTCGTCCATTCCTAAGCGTGAGACGATCTCTCGCACGCGATCGGTGATGTCCAGCATCTCGCCGCGCCGGTGCGTCCGGATGCGGATCTCCTCCATCGTTCAGCGCTCGCCCACGTACATGATCCGCCAGATGCGGCCACCCGCGTCGTCCGACACGTAGAGCGAGCCGTCCGGCCCCTGCGCAAGCCCGGTGGGCCGGTGCCGCGCGCCGCCCTGCTGCCCCGGCGCGGGCACGGGCGCCTGCGCGAACACGGAGTGCGGACCGCTCGGCGCCCCCGCGGCGGTCATGGGCAGGAACGTGACGTTGAAGCCCTGCTGCGGAAGCGGGGCGCGGTTCCACGAGCCGTGGAAGGCCACGAACGCCCCGCCGCGGTACTGCGGGGGGAGCTGCGTGCCCGTGTAGAACAGCAGGTCGTTCGGTGCCCAGTGCGCGGGGAACGCGTACGCCGGGGCTGCCATGCCGGTGCAGCGGCCCACCTGCGTGCCGTTGCCGCCGTACTCCGGCGCCAGCACCTTCCGCCGGGCGCCGGGATCGAAGTAGCAGTACGGCCAGCCCCCGTCGGTGCCGCGGTCCAGGCGGAACATCTCTTCGGCGGGGACGTCGGCGTTCTGCTGTTCGGTGAAGCCCCAGTTGGAGCTCAGGTTGTCGCGCCCGTGCGAGACGGTGAAGGGCACACCCGCCGCGCGATGGAAATCCAGCGCGTATCCGTTGCGGATGCCGGTTGCCCAGCGCTCGCCGGCCGCCGGCGCCTGGTTCGCACGATTGGCGTCGAAGCGCCAGATGCCGGCGCGCGTGGCCAACTCGGGGCACGGGTCGCGGCCGGCGGAGCGGCTCTGGCGATCCTGCTCCTGGCAGGCGTTGGTCGCCGACCCGATGCTGACGAACATGCCGCCGCGCCCATCGAACGCCAGCGCCTTGGAGGCGTGCCCGCCCACCGGGAGGCCGTTGACCAGCAGTTCCGGCTGGCCCTGCGGCACCAGCTGCCCGGGCGTAAGCCGCCACCGGACGATGCCGTCGTTCATGGCGAAGTACAGCCAGCCGTCGTGAATCTGCAGGCCGCTCCCCGCGCGGTTCTCGAACTTCTGCCGCACCTCCGCGCGCCCGTCGCCATCCGCGTCGCGCAAGGCGATCACGCCCGCGGGCCCGTCGCGCCGCCCGGACAGCGAGGCGTACACGTCGCCGCTGGCCGACACGTCCAGGTGCCGCACCGGTCCCAGGCTGTCGGCCACGACGACGGCGCAGAACCCGTCGGGCAGCGTAAGGCCCACGTCGACCCTGGCGCACATTGCCGGGCTGGGACCGGCGATCTGCCATGGCGTGGTGTCCAGCGGACGCGCGTCGGCGGGGTTGGCGCGCGGCGGGGGAACGGACGCGGTCTCCCGCGCAGGCGGGGCGGGAGGGCAGGCCGCCAGCGCCAGGGGTGCAACGGCCAGCAGGGCGAGTCTGAACCGCGTCATGCGGGTCTCCGGATTCGTGAAGTCTGGTCTGCAGGGCGCAACCGGATGGTAGATGGCTGTACCCGCAACGCGCGCGCCGCGGTCCTGATCGTTGCAGGCGAACCGCGGAGCGTGATCGACTGAGTGCCGGCGCATGTCCAGGGAGCCCCCTCCCCCCGGCCCCCGTCCCCCGCTGCGCAGGGGAGGGGAGACCTGAATCGCGCTTCGGACGGCTCCGCGCACTCTACTGCGCGTGCAGTCCGCGCAGGCGGACTTCGGGCCCTTGTTGCCGCGAATTCATTCGCCCCAGCACGGCCGAGGCCTCAGGATTCGTGTCGCTGCCGCGCCCAGCCGGGGATGCGCCTCAGGCTAGATCCTTCGCCCCGCGACGGACGGTGTACGGGCCAGTCCGGTGCGCCTGGGGCTCAGGATGACAGGCTTTCGGTGTGTCCGCCGCCCTGGTTCATCATCGGGTCGTTCGCGG
>NZ_DATBNB010000400.1 GCF_036554565.1 Longimicrobium sp.
GCCCGGGCCCGAAGAGCGCCTGCACGTGGCCGACATGCGCGGGCGCGTGATCTACGACAGCGACGCGCCCTACCACCAGGGCGACGTTCCGCACAACATGGCCGATTCGGCCAGCTACCGCGCCGTGATGGCGGCGGCGGACGGCGGGACTGTCACCTTTTCCCGCGCCGGCCCGCGCGCGCCCGCGGCCCAGCAGGCGGCGCGGGTGCTGGCGGCGGTGGAGCGCATCCCGTCCCTGGGCTGGGTGGTGTGGATCGAGCAGCCCTACTCGTCCATCCAGGGCTTCGTCGCCGATTCGTACGTCCGCCTGCTCTCGCTGCTGATCGGGGTGATCGTGCTCGCCCTGGGCGCCAGCAGCCTGCTGGCCGCGTACCTGGCCGAGCCCCTGCTGCACATGCGGGCCACGGCCATGGCCCTGGCCGGCGGCGACCGCAAGGCGCGCGTGGGGCGGCTGGTGGCCGGCGCACCCGCGGAGGTGGCCCAGCTGGGGCGGGACTTCGACGACATGGCCGCGGCGCTCGCCCGCCGCGCCGAAGAGCTGGAGGAGCTGGGCGAGATCGCGCGGTCCCTCGCCTCCACGCACGACACCGGCGAGGTGCTGCGGCGGGTGACGGAGGCCGTGGTGCGGCTGGTGGAATGCCAGGGATGCGGGATCGCGCTGCTGCTGCCGGACGGCATGCTGCGCATCAGCGACGACGCCACGGGGCTGCTGAGGAATGCGGCCGGGAGCGAGCTGCCTGCCGAGACCACGCTGGTGGGGCATGCGGCGCGCGAAGGACGGCCGCTGCTGGTGCGTGACATCGCCACCGATCCGCGCGCCACGGGTACCGTGCTCGACGTGCAAAGGGTCGCGTCGGCCATTTGCGCGCCGCTGCTGGGGCGCTCCGGGGCCTTGGGTGCGCTCACCGCCGTCCGCGCGCGCGGCACCGAGCCCTTCACCGACGCAGACCTGATGCTGCTCGACCGCCTTTCGCGCCACGCGGCGGTGGCGGTGGAAAACGCGCAATTGCTGGAGGCGGCGCAGGCGGCGGCGCGCGCGCGGTCGGACTTCATCGCCACCATGAGCCACGAGCTGCGCACGCCGCTGAACGCGGTGCTGGGGCACGTGGAGCTGCTGCAGATGGGCATTCACGGCCCCGTGACGGCGCCCCAGGTGAACTCGCTGAACCGCATCGAGACGGCGTCGCGGCACCTGCGCGGGCTGATCGAGGAGGTGCTTTCGTTCTCGCGGCTGGAGGCGGGGCACGCCGAGGTGAGAACGGAGCCGGTGGACCTGTGCGACCTGGCGCGCGAGGTGGCCGACGTCATCCAGCCGCTTGCAACGCAGAAGTCGCTGGAGTTTCGCCTGGACGGGTGCGACCCTCACCCGGTGGTGCAGACCGATCCCGACAAGGTGCGGCAGATCCTGATCAACCTCGCCGGCAACGCGGTGAAGTTCACCGACGAGGGCGAGGTGTCCATCCAGGTTCGTTCGATGGACGGCGTCGTGGCGCTCTCGGTCTGCGACACCGGCCCCGGCATCCCCCACGAGGACCAGGAGCGCCTCTTCCGGCCCTTCGAGCAGCTGGAGAGCGGGCTGGCGCGCACGCACGGCGGAACGGGGCTGGGGCTGTACCTCTCCGGCCAGTACGCGCGGATGCTGGGCGGCACCATCGAAGTGGAGAGCGAGCCCGGGCAGGGCAGCACCTTCTCCCTCGTGCTCCCCCGCGAGTTCGTCGCAGCCGACGAGGGTGGGGAAGACGTCGCTCCGGAGCACTCCGAGGCTCGGGCGGGGGATGGATGAAGCCCCCGCTCGAGTGAGCCTTACCTCTTCCCGGCTTTTGCTCCCGCCTTTCCGCCCGCGTTCGCCCACAGCGCCTGCTCCACCTGCACCGGTGTCCAGCCGAGCTGCTTCGCCCGGTCGCGGATGGCCGCGGCGTACTTCAGGTAGAATGGGATGGTGAACGCCGTCTCTCCCAGCCCGGGCACCTGCGCCGCCACGAGATCGTCGAAGAAGGGGTAGGTCTCGGGCGCCGCCGCCGCCGCGATGGCCGACGCCGTCGCCGGGCCCACACCCGCGAGCTCCGCCATGACGGCGATCGGTACGCGCGGGTCCGGAACCGCCGCCAGCGCGCGGGTGCTGGCTTTTACCACGTCATCAGGGGAGTTGCCGCGCACCAGCACCAGGTTGCGCGCCCTCCACACGCCGCGCGCCATCTTCCACTCCGTCGCGCGGACGAGCTCGTCGTGCGTGGCGTGCTTCGGCTGGCGGGATGCGATGGCGCCGGGCAGCTCCGTGCGGTACCAGCGGTCGAGCTCCGCCAGCCGCGCGACGCCCTGCGCCGCGACAACGGCCTCGTATGAATCGACGGCAGCCTGCCACTGCTCCAGCGAATCCGACATCCAGAGCTTTTTCATCGATCAGCGCATTGCCAGGTGGGAGATGGTGCTGATGGACGAAGATAGCTGTCGATGCAACATCCCGCAGTTGGGCCGCCGCGGCACTCGTCGCAGGGTGAAGGAGTTTCTATCAGCCCTCCACACCCACGGGCGCGCCGCAGGGTTCTCGTCACACGAGAACAGGCCAGTCCGCGCAGGCGGACTTCGTGTGGTTGTTGCAGCGAATTCATTCGCCCGGGCGGGGCGGAGGCCTTGGCTTTCGTGACCGCTGCCGCGCCAAGCTTCAAGGCTTCCGCGGCTAGATCCTTCGCCCCGCGAGGTGCGGTTTGCGGGCCGGTTTGGTGCGCCTGGGGCTCAGGATGACACCGGGTGTTCCTCGGGTTGACATCGAGAGGTCCGGTTGCGGCCCCTGAACGAACCGAGCCCCGGACCGCATCAGCGGTCAGGGGCTCGTTCATCATCCATCAACCCGCCCGGCTTACCAGATGCGCACGCGCTTCTCGGGGGCCACGTACATCCGGTCGCCCGGCTTTACGTTGAAGGCCTCGTAGAACGCGGGCAGGTTCACAAGCACGCCGTTGGTGCGGTACATCCCGGGCGAGTGCGGGTCCGTCAGCAGCTGCTGGCGGAGCGCCTGGTCGCGGTACTTGGTGCGCCACACCTGCGCCCATCCAAGGAAGAACCGCTGGTCGCCGGTAAAGCCGGCGATCACGGGTGCCTGGCCGCCGTTCAGCGAGCGGCGGTAGGCGCGGTGCGCGATGGCCAGTCCCGACAGGTCGCCGATGTTCTCGCCCAGGGTCAGCTGGCCGTTGACGCGCGCGCCCTCCAGCGGCTCGTACGCGCCGTACTGCTGGCTCAGCATCCCGGCGCGCTGCTCGAACGCCGAGGCATCCGCGGCCGTCCACCAGTCGCGCAGGTTGCCCGCGCCGTCGCTCTTGCGGCCCTGGTCGTCGAAGCCGTGGCTGATCTCGTGCCCGATCACGCCGCCGATGCCGCCGTAGTTCACCGCGTCGTCGGCGTTGGGATCGAAGAACGGGGGCTGCAGGATGGCCGCCGGGAACACGATCTCGTTGTTCGTGGGGTTGTAGTACGCGTTCACCGTCTGCGGCGTCATCCCCCACTCCGCGCGGTCCACCGGCTGGCCCAGGCGGTTGATCATGCGGTTGTACCCGAACTCCTGGGCGCGGCGGATGTTGCCCATGAGGTCGCCCGGGCGGATCTCCAGCGCCGAATAGTCACGCCACTTCTCGGGATAGCCGATCTTGACGCTGAAGTTCGCGAGCTTCTCCTGCGCCTGGGCTCGGGTGGCCGGGCTCATCCACTCCAGCTCGTCGATGGCCTCGCGGTACGCCTCCACCAGGTTCTTCACCAGCTGCTCCATCCGCGCCTTGGACTCGGCGGGAAAGTGCCGCTGCACGTACAGCTCGCCCACGGCCTCGCCCAGCGAGCCCTCTACCACGTCCACGCCGCTCTTCCAGCGCAGGGGCTGCTGCTGCACGCCGCTCAGCACGCCGCTGCGGAAGGCGAAGCGCGCGTCGCGGAACTCGCGGCTCAGGTAGGGCGCCGCGCCGTCGACCAGCTTGAACACCAGGTAGCTCTGGATGTCCTGCACCGGCGTGGCCGCCAGCACGCGGTCCATCCCGGCGAAGTAGTCCGGCTGGCGCACCACGACGGTGTCCACGCCGTTCATTCCCGCGGCACGAAGGTACTCCGCCCAGCGGAAGCCGGGGGTGGTGGCCTGCAGCGCCGTGAGCGCCGTGGGATTGTACGTGGCGTTCGCGTCGCGGTTGCGGGTGCGGTCCCACTGCACGCGCGCCAACTCCGTCTCGAAGGCCACCACGCGCCGCGCGGCGTCGGCCGCGTTGGCGGTGCCCGCAAGCTCCAGCATCCGCTGCACGTACGCCGTGTACGACTGGCGGATGGCCCCGAAGCGCTCGTTCTGCGTCAGGTAGTAGTCGCGGTCGGGAAGCCCCAGCCCGGACTGGCCGACGCTCACCACGTAGCGGCTGGAGTTGCCGCGGTCCTGGCTTACGCCGGCGCCCAACGGAGTCCCCACGCCCTGGCGCGCCATGCGGGCGAAGGTCTCGGGGAGCTGCCCGCGGTCGCGGATGGCGCGGATGGAGGCCAGCTGTTCGTTGAGCGGGGTGATGCCCAGCTGGTCGATGCGGACGGTGTCCATGAAGCTGCCGTACAGGTCGCCCACCTTGCGCGCGGTGGAGCCGGCCGGGTGCGACCCCGCGGCCGCCTCTTCGATGATGGCGCGGATGGCGGCCTGCGACTGGTCGCGAAGCTCCACAAAGCTGCCGGTGCTGGCGCGGTCGCCCGCGATCTCGGTGCGGGCCAGCCAGCCGCCGTTCGCGAACTGGAAGAAGTCGTCCTGCGGACGAACGGAGCGGTCGAAGCCCGCCGTGTCTACGCCGAGCCCCAGCGTGGGCGAGGGCTGAACGGGCGAGGAGGGCGCGCAGGCGCCCAAGACGGCGGCGGCCAATGCAGCCGCTGCGTGTAAACGAACTTTTCCGGACATGCGTCTCCCGGGGAGTGGTGGTGCAGGAAGCGCATTGATACCGACTTATGGAACGTTCGTTCCCCGGGCGATTGCAGTGGAACGGATGATTTTCGTTCCGCCGCTGCACGGGCGGATGAATTCGCTGCAACAAACACACGAAGTCTGCCTTCGCAGACTGGCTTGCTGGGGAGTGAGTTGGCGTGTGTGGCGCGCCCGGAAAGTCGTGCAGTTCACCCCCTCCCCTGCGCAGCGGGGGACGGGGGTCGGGGGGAGGGGGCTCCCAGAGGCATGCAAGGCACCCTGTCGAACCCCGGCCGAAGTTCTCCCCAAACTGCGCGCGGGGGAAGGGAGCCAGTCCGGCGCACCAGGCCAGCCGAAGCGCACTCGAATTCTCCTCTCCCCCATGGGGTTTATGGGGGAGAGGCCGGGAGAGGGGGGCGGCCGGGGCATGCGCCAGTCCCGTCGAACCTCGATCGAAGTCATGCCCTCTCAGCACGGATGCACCGGGACGAGGTAGATCTTCATGGCCTATTCGAACACCACGCGGCAGCGGCACGGAACCACGCCCGCGGGTCCATCGTCCGCGTGACGGGCGACAGCCGCCGTTGCGCCAAATGACGCACCGCCCCAACATCCCTGCGATGAATCCTTGTACAATCCCCGAACTCTCCATCCGATGACCCGATTCATCGCACTCGCCTCCTTCGCCCTGCTGGCGGCCTGCTCCAGCGGCGCCGACATGGCCGACGATACCGTGGCCAACGACTCCAGCCTGGACGCCATCACCGGCCGCGCCGAGGAAAAGGTGCAGGAGCGCCTGGAAAAGGCCCAGAAGGACGCCGAAGCCCGCGCGGCCGAAGCCGGGGCGAATGAAGCCCCCTGACCCCTCCGCCCGCGGCGCCTTCCTGACCGCCGAGTGGCGGTGGCTGGCGATGCTGAACTACCAAGTGCCACCCGCCCTGCTTCGTCCCCTCGTTCCCGCCGGGACGGAGCTGGACGAGTGGGGCGGCGTCACCTACGCCAGCGTGGTGGGATTCATGTTCCTGCGGACGCGGGTGCTGGGCGTGCCCATCCCCTTTCACCGCGACTTTGAGGAGCTGAACCTGCGCTTCTACGTTCGGCGGAAAGGGCCGGAGGGGTGGCGTCGCGGCGTGGTGTTCGTCAAGGAGATCGTGCCGCGCTTCGCCATCGCGGCGGTCGCGCGCTGGGTATACAACGAGAACTACGCCGCGCTGCCCATGCGGCACCGCAACGACGTCCGGGCGGATTCGGGTGGATCGGTGGAGTACGGATGGCGCCACCGCGGCCGCTGGTGCACGCTGCGGGCGTCCGTGGCGGGCCCCGCCGCCCCGGCCGCGGAAGGCTCCGAGGCGGAGTTCATCACGGAGCACTACTGGGGATACGCCCGCCAGCGCGACGGCGGCACGGTAGAGTACCAGGTGGAGCATCCACGCTGGAAGGTGTGGCGCGCTGAATCCGCCACGCTGGACTGCGACGTGGCCGCGCTGTACGGCCCGGCCTTCGCCGAGTGCCTGTCCGCACCGCCCCGCTCCGCCCTGCTCGCCGACGGCTCCCCCATCGTGGTCCGCAAAGCCGCGCGCATCGCCTGATCGGACCGCGTCGCGTAGAAGCGGAGAAGCAGGGGAAGCCCACGGCCTCCCCTGCTTCTCCGTCCTCCGTTCGGCGACCGCTACTGGATGTCGAGCGCGGGATTGACCCAGATGTCGAAGTCCGACGAGGGGGCACGCTGGCGCCCCCAGGCCAGGACCACGCGCCCGGGCGTGCCGTGCAGCACCGGGTGCGGCTCCACGTCGTACAGATCGAGGTCCGTCGTCACCTTCACCGGCGCGGCCCAGGTGACGCCATCGGTGGTGCGGTAGTACAGGTTGTAGCCCGCGTCGCTCCCCAGGCCGATGTACATCAGCAGGAAGCGCCCGTCTTCCAGCACGATGGGCTGCGAATCGTGCGAGTCCGTCACCGTGGAGATCACCGTCGCCTGCGCGGGCCAGGCGTACGGGTCGGCGGAGGTCTTCGCGAAGATGGCGAGCTTGCCGTCCGCGCCCGTCGCCTGGTACGTGGCCATGTACAGCCCGTCGGCCGCGCGGCGGGTGATGCGGGGCAGCATCCCCTGGCCGCCGCCGGTCACCGTCGTGCGGAGCGCATCCCAGGTGGCGCCCCCGTCCAGGCTGCGCGCCAGGTATCCCACGTACGTGGTTCCGTTGTGGCGCTGGTACGTCATCGTCAGCGACCCGTCCGCGTCCACGATGACGGAGGGGTTCATGTCGCCAGCCGTGCCCCATCCCAGGCTCACCGCCCCGCGGGCCGTCCACGTCCTGCCATCCGCCGACGTCGCGCGCTGGATGGTGTACGCGCCCTTGGAATCGACCAGCAGATAGAAGAGCGCGAACGCTCCCGAGGGCAGCTGGACCAGGGACGGGTGGCGCTCGCTCGCCCGGGTGCCCACGATCAGCGCCGGCGCGGACCACGACACGCCGTTGTCCGACGAGGTCGACACGTACAGGTCGCCGGAATTCGTGCGCGGCGCCAGGCGTTCGAAGACCGTCATCAGGCGGCCGTCGCTCGTGCGGAACAGGCTGGGCTGGTAATCGTTGTCCGGCCCCGTGTGCAGCGGCCCACCGGCCGCGGTGGCAACGGACAATGCGGCGCCGTCGGGCTGCGCCTGCGTGGGATCCTGCGCGCAGCCGGCGAGCGCGCAGGCGGCCAGCATCAGGCCGGAACGTGCGATACGTGTGTGCATGGGATTCGAACCGCGGGGAGTGGGGGGGAGAGATCGAACGATCCGTGATCGTGCATCCAAATCTATACACGACAGTAGCTTACGCGCTACTGCATCCGCAGGGCGGCGTTCATGGTCACGCCCTTTCTCCCGCGGACGAAAGTGCGCGCATTGCGGTCCGGGAACCCGGCGCGCGCGGAGTGGTACGCCAACCTTTCCGTGAAGATGGCCCGGCGCGTGCCATGTCCGCGCCAGAGTTCCAGATCCGTGAACCCGATCGCATCCGCGTTGATGACCACCACCGCCGAACCCCGGGCTGTCCTCCACGACAACCCGCTGCTCACGTACCGGGCCGCCATTCCGTTCGACCGCATCCGGGCCGCGCACGTGGTGCCCGCGGTGCGCGCCGCGCTGGCGCAGGCGGCGGAGGAGCTGAACGCCATCATCCAGCTGAACGGGCCCCGCACGTACGACAACACCGTCGGCGCGCTGGAAGAGGTGACGGAGCGGATGGGGCGGGTCACCCGGCCGATGGGGCACCTGTTGTCGGTGATGGACACGCCCGACCTTCGCCAGGCGTGGCAGACGGTGCTCCCCGAGATCTCGGCGTTCAGCGCCCGGCTGGCGTTGAACCCGGAGCTGTGGGCGGCGGTAAAGGCGTACGCCGAGACGGACGATGCCCGGGCGCTGCGGGGGGTGAGGGCGCGGCACCTGGAAAAGGTGGTGCTCGACTTCCGCCGCGCGGGCGCCGACCTGCCCCCGGCGCAGAAGGAGCGGGTCGAGGCGCTGCGGGTGGAGCTGTCGCAGCTTGGGCAAACGTACGCCAACCACGTCCTGGACAGCACCAACGCGTGGGAGATGGTGCTGACCGACGAGGCGGAGCTGGAGGGCCTTCCGGAGTCGGCGCTGGCGCAGGCGCGCGCCGCGGCCGCGGCCAAGGGGGTGGATGGATGGCGCTTCACCCTGCAGCTGCCCTCGTACCAGCCGTTCATGCAGTACGCCGCCCGCCGCGACCTGCGCCAGCGGATGTACGACGCGTACATGAACCGCGCGGCGGACGGCCCTCACGACAACCGCCCCGTGCTGCGGCGCATCCTGGCCGTGCGCCGCGAACTGGCCGAAATCCTGGGCTTCGCCGACTGGGCCGACTACACGCTCGAAGACAGCATGGCCGGCAGCGGCGCGCGCGCGGTGGAGTTCGAGGCAGACCTGGTGGCGCGCACCCGGCCCGTGTGGCAGCGGCAGATCGCCGAGTTGGAGGCGTTCGCGCGCGCCGAGCTGGGGATGAACGAGATGGCGCCGTGGGACATGTCGTACGCCATCGAGCAGATGCGCCGCGCCCGCTACGACCTGGATGCCGAGGAGCTGCGTCCGTACTTCCCGCTGGACCGCGTGCTGGAGGGATTGTTCGAGATCGCCCGGCGCCTGTTCGGCGTGCGCGTGCAGCCGCGCCGCGTGGACGAGGTGTGGCACCCCGAGGTGGGCTTCTACGACGTGTACGACGAGGCGGGGAGCCTGCTGGGCGGGTTCTACGCCGACTGGTACCCGCGCGAGGAAAAGCGCGGCGGCGCGTGGATGGGCGGGCTGGTCGTCGGCGGCCCGCGGGCGGAGGGGTGGGAGCCGCACCTGGCCGTGGTGGCGGCCAACGTGTCACCGCCGGAGGGCGGCCGCCCCGCCCTGCTGACGCATCGCGAGGTACAGACCGTCTTCCACGAGTTCGGGCACCTGCTTCACCACGTGCTTTCGCGCGTGGAGGTGCCCGCGCTGGGGGGCACGCGCGTGGCCACGGACTGGGTGGAGCTCCCGTCGCAGATCATGGAGAACTGGACGTGGGAGCGCCCCGCGCTGGACCTTTTCGCGCGGCACTGGGACACGGGCGAGCCCATTCCCGAGGCGCTGTTCCAGAAGATGAAGGCGGCGCGGGTGCACATGGGCGCGCACCTGCAGATGCGGCAGCTGAGCTTCGGAACGATGGACCTGGAGCTTCACGTGCACTTCGATCCGGCCTCGGGCGAGGACCCCGTGGAGCGGGCGCAGCGGGTGATGGAGGGGTTCCACGCGCGCCCCGAGTACGCGCACGACCACTTCGTCACCAGCTTCGCGCACATCTTCTCGGGTGGATATGGAGCCGGGTACTACAGCTACCTGTGGTCCGAGGTGCTGGATGCGGACGCGTTCAGCCGGTTCGAGCGCGAGGGGCTGTTCAGCCGCGAGGTGGGGCGGGATTTCGTGGAGCACGTGCTCAGCCAGGGCGACGCCGCGGACCCCGCGGACCTGTTCCGCCGCTTCATGGGCCGCGACCCGGACCCCGCCGCGCTGCTGAGGCGCAATCTGGGGGTTGAGGCGGCGTAAGGGCGGTCGGAATGGTTACGGCCGTCGCCCATGATGTCATCCCGATGGAGCGGCCATTCCCAACCAGCCCGCACACGCTACTACGCAGCGACTGAGGGATCCGCCACACACCACGCGTGACGCCATACGGCTGCGGAAGCACAGATCACCGTTCTGTTCGTACCCGGCTGACCCGAGTGAACAACTACTACGTCTACATCCTGACGAGCGAATCGGGCACGCTGTACGTCGGGATGACCAACGACCTGATCCGCCGCGTCCACGAGCACAAGCACAAGCTGGTGCCGGGGTTCACGGCTCGATACGCTGTGGACCGGCTGGTCTATTTCGAGCACACGCACGACGTGGCGGGTGCGATCTCGCGCGAGAAGCAGATCAAGTCATGGTCGCGTAAGAAGAAGCTGGCGCTCGTGGCCCCGACAATCCCACCTGGCAGGACCTGGCGCTGACGATCGGGAGCACGTGACCGGCCTGTGGTGATGCGCCGTAAGCCATACCGTTTCCTCGGCCACATACGCGTGGGAAAGCGCGGGATGTCAACCCGATGAGCGGCCATTCCCAACCAGCCCGCACACGCTACTACGCAGCGACTGAGGGATCCCGCCACACACCCCGAGTGACGCACCAAACCCGCGGAAACCACACTGCTTTTGGTTTATCGACAGTCGGCCAAACGGCCGGGAACCCTGGGCTGTGGACGAGAGAAGTGGGGCGCGTCTTTTCCCGCTGTGTGGCGGATCCCTCGGTCGCTGCAATCTACGGTATTCGGGCAGGCTCGCCGTGGCCGCTCCGTCGGGATGACAGCGCGTGGGGTGCTGGTACGTACGATGAACACGTCGAGGCTCCTGTCCGGCGATGCTCCACCGCCGGACAAGAGCCCGATCGTCAGTGCCCCGGCATCAGGCCGATGATGTCGACGCCCGCGGCGCGGCTGGCGTCGAAGGCGTGGATCACCTCGCCGTACGAGAGCTGCTCCGACGCCTTCACGTACAGCAGCTTGCGCGGACGATTCGCGAACACCGCCTGCAGCTCC
Source organism: Longimicrobium sp. (assembly GCF_036554565.1). Taxonomy (NCBI): domain Bacteria; kingdom Pseudomonadati; phylum Gemmatimonadota; class Longimicrobiia; order Longimicrobiales; family Longimicrobiaceae; genus Longimicrobium; species Longimicrobium sp. The sequence continues at coordinate 11,008 of NZ_DATBNB010000400.1, forward strand.
TCCGTCAGCCGTGCGCCGTCCAGCTGCTTCTGGTTCAGCGCGAAGCGTCCGCCCGGCTCCACCTCCAGCACCAGGCTCTCCGTTCCCGGTGGCGACACGGGCCCGTCCGTCTTCGGCGCGGGTACGTGCACCGACAGCCCGCGCTGAAGGCTGGCCTGCACCACCATGAAGATGATCAGCAGCACCAGCAGCACGTCGATCATCGGCGTCATGTTGATCGAAGCCGTGAACCCGCCGCGCGTTCCCCCCGAAATCATCGCCATCGCGTCCTCCCGTGGTCTGCTGTTGGACAGGAACCCGCACCGGCCGATGTCGACCAGGGGCTTAGATGGGAACGCCGCGAGGGCCGCGGATTCTGACATCGCCCGGTTCTTGCGGCGGAGCGCCGCGCCCGTGACCTCCTTCCCGAGCCACCCGTCTGCCCTGATGACCCAGCTCGCGACCACGCTCGGCGCCCTGCGCGCCTCCGGTTACCGAACCCGCTCCGTGAAAGCGGAGATGCGCGAAAACCTGATCGCCCGGCTCAAGGACGGGCACACCATGTTTCCCGGAATCGTGGGCTACGACGACACCGTGGTCCCCGCGCTGGCCAACGCCGTCCTGGCGCGGCACAACTTCATCCTGCTGGGGCTGCGCGGGCAGGCCAAGAGCCGCATCCTGCGCCAGCTGGCCACCCTGCTGGATCCCGAGATTCCCGTCCTGGCCGGCTCGGAGGTGAACGACGACCCGTTCGCCCCCATCAGCAAGTACGGCCGCGAGCTGCTGCGCGACGCGGGCGACGACGCCCCCATCGAGTGGATTGGGCCGGACCGGCGTTACGTGGAAAAGCTGGCGACCCCCGACGTGACCGTGGCCGACCTGATCGGCGACATGGACCCCATCCGCGCGGCGCGGGGCGGCCACCTGCTCAGCGACGAGCTGACCATCAACTTCGGGCTGCTGCCGCGCGCCAACCGCGGCATCTTCGCCATCAACGAGCTGCCGGACCTGTCGGGCAAGGTGCAGGTGGGGCTGTTCAACGTGCTGCAGGAAGGCGACATCCAGATCAAGGGCTTTCCCGTGCGGATGCCGCTGGACGTGATGCTGGTGTTCAGCGCCAACCCCGAAGACTACACGGCGCGCGGCAAGATCATCACGCCGCTCAAGGACCGCATCGGTTCCGAGATCCTCACGCACTATCCGCGGACGACGGAAGAGGGGATGGAGATCACGCGGCAGGAGGCCTACCTGTCGCGCGACGGCGGCTCGATGGAGGTGAGCATCCCCCCGTTCGTGGCCGAGCTGGTGGAGCGGGTGGCGTTCCTGGCGCGCGACGACAAGCGCATCGACCGGCGCAGCGGCGTGTCGCAGCGCATGCCCATCTCGGTGATGGAAACGGCCGTCAGCAACGCCGAGCGCCGCGCGGTGATCGCGGGCGAGCCGCGCATCCTGCCCCGCATCGCCGACGTGTACGCGGCCATGCCCTCCATCACC